>JAJDDR010000046.1 GCA_029260255.1 Phycisphaerae bacterium | reverse complement strand
TTCTTGCGCTTTGCCGCCATGTCCCCGATTGTGCGCGATTGGCGGCGCGAGCGCAAGTAAAGTGTGGCGCGAATTCGTGGCCGCGAGCCGTCGGTCAAGGGTTCCTATGCACAACGCAATCTGAGTGCCGAACACTATTGGGGCATGATTATTTCAACCGCGCCAACGAAGACAGTCACACCCGCCGCGACCGCCACCGGAAAACCGCCCTTTTCGACCGGGAACACGGGCACTCCGAAATCCCACGGAAAAAACCGCCCCCCCGCGTCCTTTGTATAGGTAGGGAGACAGCCGCTCCGGCGCTCCGAACACACCGGCCGCCGACCAGAGGTTCTCCCCAAAAACAGCACGGGGCGCACGCCATGACACGAGTCCACGCACCGAACACAACCGCCTCAAGGCACCGAAAACCTCATTTCGAGCCCCAAAACGCTGATTCCGCCCTGATGCGACACGCCGTATTGACGAAACGAACCCATTTGCCAGTCACACTGCAATTTCGCCGCCGGGCGGCCGACACCTCCGAGCGACACACGCACCACCGACACGGACACGGACCGCTACGCGATCGGGCGGGTGAATCCCGCTTGTCCCACAAGGAGTGCCACATAAGTGGCACTCCCAGACTCGGCCCGGCTGGGCGACACACACCTGCGCATTGCGATGACCGCAGGCACGCACCGTGCCTCCGCGGTCCAGGGTGGACCCCGGGCGCGCCGGTCGAATCATGCCCACGCGATACAGATACGTTGCTGATACCGCCGCGGTCAGTCGGTTGCCGAAGGCGTGATGATGCCCAGTTCGCTCATCAGGAAAACCCAGCGGTCTACGTCGGCTTCGATGCGCTTGCGAAGCGGCTTGCCCGCGCCGTGACCGGCTTTGGATTCGGTACGCAGCAAGATGGGGCGATCACCGTTGCCCTCCGACTGAACGCGTGCGGCCATCTTCCAGGCGTGCAGCGGGTTCACGCGCGAGTCAGACGTCGCGGTCATGAACAGCGTCGCGGGATACGTGACGCCCTTTTTGACGTGGTGATACGGCGAGTAGGCGTGCAACCACTTGAACTCCTCGGCGTTGTCGGCCGACCCATACTCGGGAATCCACAGCCGCGCGATGGAGTAATGGTGATAGCGCAGCATGTCCAGAAGCGGTACCGCACAGACGACGGCGCGGAACAAGTCCGGTCTCTGCACCATGCACGCCCCGACCAGCAGCCCGCCGTTGCTTCCGCCGTGAATGGCCAAGCGATCCCGATCGGTGTAGCCGAACTCGATGAGCGCCTCGGCGGCCGCTACAAAATCGTCGAAGACGTTCTGCTTCTTCTCGCGCCGCCCGGCGAGATGCCACTCCTTGCCGAACTCGCCGCCGCCGCGGAGATTGGCCGACGCGTAGACGCCCCCCCGGTCGAGCCAGACAAACAGATCCTTGCGAAACCGGGGCGTCAAGCTGATGTCGAACCCGCCGTAGCCGTACAGCAGGGTCGGGTTTCGCCCATCGAGTTTGAGCCCCTTCTTATGCACGACGAACATGGGCACCTTGGTGCCGTCCTTCGACGTGTACCACACCTGTTTGGTCTCGTAACGATCGGGAACCACGTCGATACTCATGCGACCGATGCACTCGAGCGTGCGCGTTCGCAGATCGTAACGAAAGTTCGCGGGCGGGTAGGCGAACGAACTGAACGAGAAGAAGAACTCGCGGCTATCCCATTCACCGTAGATGCCGCCGATCGATCCGAGCGTCGGCAACTTGACCTCGTCGATGAGTTTGCCCTCGATATCGTAGATGACGATGCGCGAATGTGCGTTCTCGCGCATGGACACCACGAGATTGCGGTCGATGACCGACAAGGAAGTGATAACACTGCCGCGCGCCGGCTGGGGTATCAACGTCTGCCAGTGTCGCGGTGCCGGCTCCTTGGGATCGGCGGTCACGATGCGGTAACGCGGCGCGTCGACGTTGGTGCGGATGAACAGCTTGCCTTCGATGAGATCGGCGGAAACCTGACCGTCGAGCCCGACGGCGATCGGGCGGAAAGGTCCGGAGTCACCGGCCGGCTTGAAGTAGAGATCGTTCTTGGCCCAGTCCACCGAGCGCGACAGGAACACCCAGTCATCCGTGGAGTTGGTGTACGGGTTGAGCATCTCCTCCTTGGTCGAAAGATCGCCGACGACCAGCGGGTCCTTCTGCCAGTCGTTGCCCAGGCGGTGCTCGTAGACCTTGCGGTGGTAACTCTCATCGCCCGCCGGCACGGATCCGGGTGCGGGATATCGTGTGTAGAGGAAAGACCGCGCGTCCGCGCGCCAAGCGATGCCGCAGTAGCGCGTGTGGGGGATGACGTCGGGCAGGTGCTCGCCGGTCGTGATGTTCTTGATGTACAGCGTACTCTTTTCGTCGCCGCTTGCGCTCTTGCCGTACGCGATCAGCTTTCCATCAGGCGAGATACTCGTCCAATCCAACGCGACGGTGCCGTCTTCGCTGAACGTGTTCGGATCCAGCAGAACCCTCGCCTCGGCCGTGTGGCTTCCTTCGCGCACGTAAAGCACCGAGTGGTTCTTCAGCCCTTCGTGATGGTTGAAGAAGTACCGCCCGTTGACCACGCTCGGTGCGGAATCGGAAACCGCGGAGTTGAGCTTTTCGAGCCGCGAGGCGATCGCCGTGCGTTCGGCGAAGCGGTCGACGTAGGATCGCACGTGTGCGTTCTGCGCTTCCACCCAGGCCGTGACCTCGGGGTCCGTCTCGTTCTCGAGCCAGCGATACGGGTCCGCGACCTTGACCCCGTGAAGTACGTCGACCTGGTTCACCGTCCGCGTGGCCGGCGGCGCAGCGGTCGCGCGCTGCGCGCTCATCGGTGACACAAGGAGAGTGACGATCAGCCCGACACCCGTTCCGAGCCGACCAGTGCGTAGATTCTCCATCGCTGCGTACCTCCACATCGTTGAGTCGATTGCCCGATGCTCGCTCGAAGCCAATGTAACCGCACGGGAACCGCACGGCAAACCGGCGCCGCATTCAACCGTCGAATCGGTAGCCCACGCCGTGCACCGTGTGGATGATCTTGGGCGACTTCGGCGACAACTCGATACGCTTGCGGAGTTGCGAGATGTGCTGATCGAGCGTGCGGCTATTCGGCAAGTACATCTCCCCCCAGCAATGATCGAAGATCGTGTGGCGGGCCAGTGCCTTCCCGCGATGCTCGCAGAGCAACCGCAGTATTCTGATGTCGCGCAGGCTCAGATCGATGGTCGTGTCACCGCGACGGGCTCGGAGTTCGCGCGGGAACACCGCCAGATCACCCATCGCAAAACTGCGTTCTTCGGTCGAATTCCGTCCCTCCGCGTAGCAGCGGCGGGTCACGGCGCGGATGCGAGCGACCACTTCCTTCACTCCGAACGGCTTGACGATGTAGTCGTCGGCGCCCATCTCCAGTCCGGCGACCTTGTCAATCTCCTCCGACTTGGCGCTGATGAAGATGATCGGCACGCCCGGCCGGGAGGCGCGCATCTTCTTGCACGCCTCATAGCCGCTCATCTTGGGCATCATGATGTCGAGGCACACGAAATCCGGAGATTCCGAGTGGAACAACGTCAATGCGGCTTCGCCGTCGCCGGCCTGAACGACGCTGTAGCCTTCGCGGCTCAGGATCTCCGTCAGACCGTCGCGAATCAGTTGGTCGTCCTCTGCCAGCAGTACTTTCACGCGGACGCCTCACTTTCGTTGCGCGGCGTGTCGAGACGAACCTCGAACGTAGCCCCGCGCGCAGAGGGAACCAGAACGAGGTCGCCGCCGTGAAGTCGCGCGAGTTGCCGGGCGATGGACAGACCGATCCCGGTGCCCGGGCTGTCGGCGATGTCGTTCGACAAGCGTTGGAACGGTCGGAACACACGCTCGCGGTGACGCGCGGGAATCCCCGGTCCGTCGTCGCTGAGAACGATCACCGTGTCGGCACTCGCCTGGCGGCTGACGACCTCCAGACGCTTGCCGGTGGCCGCATACTTCTCCACGTTGCCCAGGAGGTTGCCGAGAATCTGCTCGAGCGCGTCTACATCAACCTCGACCAACGCTCCGGCCGACCGTTCAAAAACGACCTCCACCCCGCGGCGGCGCAACGCCGGATCAAAACGCTGTATGACGGTGGCGATGACATCGTCGACGACGGCCGCTCTCGGATGCAGGATGAGTTGCGAGCGCTCCTGTTGAGCGAACGTCAATACGTTGCCGATGAGGCGGCTGAGCCGTTGGCTCTCCTCGACGATTACCTTGAGGTGATCGCGCGGCGCCTGGTCCTGCTCGGCACACTCCCCTTGGAGGTCGCTCTCCAGCAGTTCGGCGTACATCCGGATGTTGGTCAGCGGTGTCTTCAGTTCATGGGACACCTGGTTCACGAAGCTGACGCGCTGCAATGCCTCGCGAACTTGCCGTTTGTATTCGCGGTAGAACAGCGCACCCGCCATCACCAGGACCAGCCCGGTCGCCGCCAGGACGGTGATGAAGTTGAAGTACGCGCCTCTTCCGACTGTGGCCAACGCGCTCTCATCGACGAAGTGCTGCAATCGCCACGAAGACAGCGGGTACGCCGGGGCCAACTCCTGGAACGGGGCGGCGCCGTTGTCGGGCTCGAACGACCCCCATTCGTAGACCGCCCGCCCATTGGAATCGATCAGCCGAATGCGCGTTTCCCACGACTCGTTTTCGCTGGACCGCGCGGCGTCGGCCGTCTCCGGAAGCACGGCGATAAGGTCTGCGATCCAGCGGGCGCGCTGCATGAGCACGCCGGCAAGCTTCCCCGAAGGCAGGCGTCGCCAGTACACCATGTTGAGCCCCGATCCCCAGAATCGTACGACCCAGCCGCTCGCAGCGGGCGCGGCACCGTCGTCGCCTCCGGTCACTGCGCGCAGGAGATCGTTGTGCGCGAACATGTCCCGCGAGTCGGTGAGAAACCGGCGTTCGGCGTCGTTCAGTTGTCCACCGGGATCGGGATGCAGCAGTGTGCCGTTCGCCTGCAACACAAACACCTGACCGACGTGGGGCTCGCGGCGAACGAGTTGTCGCAGCGAATCCGGATCGAGGCTGACCGACTCCAGCAGCGTGTCCAGCCGGCGCTCGCGTCTTTGAAAGTAGTCCGACACGACAAGCGCCGTGTCGTGCAGCCTGACGAGCATCACCTCGCGCAGGCGCTGGCGTGCCATGCCGTGCTCATCGCGTGCGAGCCGCCAGCCGATCACAACGATCACGGCCAGCGGCAAGCACACAATCAGCCAAAAGAGGGCGAGGTACTTTCGCGTCAACAGTCCGGATCCTTTGACGCGGGTTGTTCCTGTTGCATCGGACCCTGTTGCCGAGCGTCTTCGATTTGTTGTTCACGCATGTCCTTGCGCGTTCGTTTCCACGTTTTCGCGTCCAGGTTCTTCGATTGAATCGTGTTGTCCGAACACCGCTGCTGGAGCTTGTCCGACTTCAGCTCCGCCGCCTGGTCACCGAGGTATGCGGCGTTCGATTCGAGCAAGGCTCGCGCTTCCCGGGTCTTCCCTTGGTCCCGCAAGACCAGGGCTTGCGCGTTTCGCACGTTGGCGATCTGCAACACGTATTCAGTCATCACCTTGGCATTCACGCGTTCCTTGACAATACTCGGAGACGAGTCGAACTGTGCGCTGACCGCACCCGTCAGCCGGTCGGTCGTCTTGGTTTCCATGTTGGCATAGGACACGCTCACATCGGCGACCGGCCGGACCTGCGCCGTTTCCGATCCCGGAACGGCGACCTCGAGAAGTGCGTATTTCTCCTGCTCGCTGTAGAGTTGGTTCAGCCGAACAACCACGTCCTGCCCGTTGATCTCACCGTCAATCCCCAGGAGGCGCACAGGGCGGATCCCCGCGGCGCAGTGAATTGTGATGGTGATGTCCTGCGCGACGACCGAGGTGACGTCATTGAATTCGCGGTCGAAGACGGCGGCAAGTTCGGTGGCCTGCTCCACGAACACATGGTTCCCGTCGCTGCGACGGGCGAGTTCGACCATCAGGTCCTCGTTGTAGTCGAGGCCTAGACCGAGCGTCGAAACCGCGATGCCCTCCTTCATCAACGACGCGCCCAACTCCCCGAGATCGCTCGGCGTCGACGGTCCGGCGTTCGCCAAACCGTCCGAGAGCAGTATGACGCGGTTCACGCGTTTGCCGTCGAGAAACTTGCGGACCTCGGCGGCGCCTTTGCTGACACCGCCAAACAAGGCGGTGTTGCCGCCGGCGTCGATGCGCGCGATGGCCTGACGAACCGCGTGCTTGTCGGTCAGTTTGGTGGCCGGAACGACCACGCGGACCGTCGAGTCGTATACCACCACCGACACGATGTCGTTGGCATCGAGTCGGTCGAGCGCGCGGATCGCGGCGTCCTTGGCCTGGGCGATTTTGTTGCCGATCATCGACCCGGACTTGTCCAGCACCAGCGCGACATTGACGGGTGGCCGCTTCTCCGTCGCCGACATCGCGAACCCCGTCAGCCCGACCTTCAGATAAGTCGTCTGCGGCGTTCCGGCCAGCAATGTTGGATGAGCCAGGGAAACGTCGAGCGCCGCCTCCCGGGCATGAACGTTCGGCTGCGCACCCCACAGTGCCTGCAGCAGGATAACAACCAGGGCTATTCGAGATCTGTTCATCGCAAAACTCCTTCTTCTTTGATCGTCTTTCGAGTCGCGCACCGCACACTCAAATCGTACGATCGAGCGAAGAGGAGGTGGTCAGATCGCTGTCAGAGTATTGTAAAACATTTGTCAGGTCGTGGACCGGTCAGGACGCGGACACGACGCGATTCGCTACGACGCTCCGGCGGCTCCGCCACCAGCCGCGGCGCCGCGGGCTCGCGCTTGCTCTGCGGCCGCCTGTCCGAGAATTGCGTGCCCGGTGTTACCCCCGACCGTGGCGATCGATGTCGTGCCCATGCCGAAGCCCTTCATCGGATTGAACCAGAGCTGCTGGCCGTTGGTGGGATCGAGGCAGTAGGTGTAACCGTTGACGGCGGCGAAGAGTCGATCGTTGTCGAGCAACAGCGACACGAAGCCCCTGCCCTCCGGAGCTTCCCACCGCCAGAGGGTCGTCCCCGTGTCCCGATCGAGCGCGGCGACGCGTCTGTTGAACCCGACAAATACCATTCCGCGGATGTTCATAGAGCGACCTCCTGATGTACTGATTTGAACACAAATCGTGCGCGCTGTCCCCGGCCCACCCGTTCGGCAGCCAAAAAAGGAGGGCCAGTCGAAAACGACTGGCCCGCAGGAATTCAACGAAACTCGGCAAGCGGGGTGAGAACCCGCTCCGGTCTAGTAGCGGTCTCGGCGACCACCGCCACCGCCACCACCATAGCCGCCACCGCCGCCGCCACCACCACCGTAGCCGCCGCGGCCACCGCCACCGCCGCCGGCGCGCGGCTCACGAGGCTTGGCCTCGTTGACCGTCAGCGCACGACCGCCGTGATCCTGACCGTTCAGTGCGGAGATCGCGTCCTGAGCCTCCGAGTCCGAGTTCATCTCGACGAATCCGAACCCCTTGCTCCGACCGGTCGATCGATCGGTGATGACTTCGGCGCTCTGAACCGTGCCGTGCGGAGACAGCATTGCCTCCAGATCAGAACTCGTGACATCGTAACTGAGGTTTCCAATATACAGCTTTTTGCCCATCGCTTACTCCGTGTCGATGGCCTGCACGACCCGCGTTTTCTCTTTCAGGGTCGTATGTGAAAGCGGCCGACAGTCCGGCCTTGAAGGTAGGTGGACGATACTGGCTGAGCTATCCGGGCTTGGTGAACCAAGATCAAGGATGTGCCTCGTTCGACGAACCAACTACCCTGTAGTGTACATCAGGCACGACGACTGTCAAGCCCCGACAACGCCACGGGTGAACCAGTGAACCAGGGGTGTGACCATTCTCTGTGGCATCATTGGTCAGGGACATGCCGTAGGGCGGGTTCTACCCGCCGCAACCGAGGAAGAAGGCGGGTGGAACCCGCCCTACCCCTGGCATGCCACAATCAATGGTCACACCCGTGAACCAGTGAACCAGCGGCACCCCCCGCCTTCGATGCTGGCAAGATGGGTGATTTTTCCGTTTTCCGGCTGGCTGGCGTAAAGCCGCGGCGATGTCACGCGGAAACGCCGTCCGACCGCCGACAACCGGGAAATCCGATGGTATGACCCTGATAATGCGGTTCATCGACCGCGTTGCCCCCGGTGACCGCGGGCGGCCGGGCGGACGATTCAGGGAAACACCGGTTTGCGAGGGTTGCGTGATGAAGCACATGCTTGTTCCGGGAATGTTGGCGCCAATCTTTGCTCTGACCGCGGCGTGCGACACGCAAATGACGGTAAGCAGCGTCAAAACCGCCGCGGCCATGCGCGACATCACGGGTAGCAGCTTCTCCCCGCCGCCGGCGTCGGCGTTGGCGATTTTGACAACGATGGGCTGCTGGATCTGTACATCGGGCGGTACCGCATCACCGATCTCGACTTCGCCCTTGTTTCGTAATCTGCCCGATACGCCGAACATGCTCCTGCACAACGTCGGCGTGACCGACGGGGTTCCCGTTTTCGAGGACCTCACCGACCGCGCGGGAATCGCGGGCTCGCTCGCTCGCGGTCTCGCGCCCGAAACCGCTGATGTGGAGTACCACGTGCCCACTTGGTCGGTACACCTCTCCGACGTGAATGAAGATGGGTGGCTCGATATACTGTCCGTGCAGGAGATTCCCGGCGGCGTGGACCTGTTCGTCAACAACGGCGACGGGCGCGAGGACATCTGTCGCAGCAACGCGTTCTTCTTCATAAACCTCGAAGAGACCTTCGTCTGCCTGCTCAACGAGTCCGGGGGCGACAACCACTGGATCACGATCCGGCTTGTCGGCACGCGGTCCAATCGCTTCGGCATTGGCGCCCGGGTCGAAGCCACCGCCGGCGACCTCGCGCTCGTGGGTGAGGTGCTCACCACGACCAGTGCGTTCACCGCCGTTCATCCGCAGGTCCACTTCGGGCTGGGACAATCGGCGAAACCGGACACCCTCATCACCGTCACGGAAGAGTAGCGTGTCTACGGCGCGTCGGGCGGCACCAGGCTCGGCGGAACGAACACCACTTTGTTCCTGATGTCATCGTCGGTGATACGGAAGAGTTGTCCCTTCTCGTTGGTGAGTATCAGATCGTTGCCGACAAAGGTGCATGCTTCAACTTGGTCGTCGGGATAGCGCACGATCACCGGCCGCGCGCTTTGGACAGGCGCCATGTCCTTGTTGACGCGGTAGATCCACGTGTCGCGCGTCGTGCAGACTGCAAGCGAAGTGCCATCATCTGACACGTCCGCGCCGTTCGCCCGATAGGCGCGAAGCGCCGCAATCTCCGTGGGTGTTACCGTATCGCGTGCTCCCGGGTCGAGGCGGTAGATTCTCGCGCGTTTCTCGTCGTGGCGGCTTACGAGGTACATCCTGCCGTCCCGGACAAAGAACGCCTCGGCGTCAAACGGCTTCTTCGGGTACGATAGCGCGTAGGAGGCTACGGGCGCCACCGTCTTGCCTGCGTCCTTGTGCGGGTTCGGCTCGGGGATCTTGTAGATATACCGGTGGGCGTCGAAGTGGAAGTTATTTCCGACATCCGCGATGTACAGGAACCCCGCGTCATCGACCGCAATGTCCTCCCAATCGCTGTTCGGTGCGCTCACATTGATGCGCGCGACGATCGTCCCGTCCTCGGTCACCGCGAAAATCGCCGCAGAGTTGAACGAATCGCTGTGCGTCCAGAAGATGCCCGGATACCGTCGGCTGGCCACGATGCCCGATGACTCTGGGATCCGTGAAGTGTCCATTCGGCCGACCGGTTGCCACGGCTTTCTCGGTCCGTCGACATGCGCCCAGAAATCGACGGTGGGCAGCGCATGAGCCCGCCGCTGCGCCACGATGAAGCCAGTCCAGCCCAGCAGAACAAACGCACCAGCGGACACACCGGCGATTACGAAACCCCGTCTGGTCATACCAAGAGTACGTATCGGTCAAGGTGTGGGTTCGGCTTCTGTGGAAGCGGGCGAGACGATCAGTGCCGAACCGTTTGTCGATTGGCGCGGGCCGGGGGTTGCGGCGAGTCGGGTGTCGGGACGGCGTCGGAGATAACGTCCGCGCGGTGACGACGCCGGTTTCTCGCAATTGAGGAGCGATGTGCAGCACCGCACGATTCGCTCAAAATGCCCTGCCGGCTCAGAACTCAGAGAGACCCCCATCGTCCAGCGACATGAACTCCTCCGCATGACCGGGTTTGGACCCCGCGGCAACCTTGGGACGATTCGCGTACGCCGCCGCCGGTCGCTTCGCCGCGGGCCGCCGCGCCGGACGTTTGTCGATGTGGTGCCCCGCGGACGCGCCCCCCTGTCCTCTGACCAATGTTGCGAGATCGTCGACGGTACTCTTGACGACCGAGGCCTGCGCGGACATCTGTTCCGCCACCGACGCCGATTCCTCGGCGCCGGCCGCATTCTGCTGCGTGACCTTGTCCATCTCCGACACCGCGGAATTGACCTGATCCACGCCTTGTGCCTGCTCCTCGCTCGCCCGCGTGATGCCGTCCACGAGGTCGGCGACCTTCGAGACGTCGCTCACGATCGCGGTGAGTGCCGATCCGACCTTACCGGCGATGCTCGTCCCTTCCCTTGCCTTGTTCACCGAGTCGCCGATCAGACCGGTCGTCTCCCTGGCCGCCTCCGCGGCGCGCTGCGCCAGGTTACGCACCTCATCCGCCACCACGGCGAAACCCTTGCCGTGCTCGCCTGCGCGGGCCGCCTCGACCGCCGCGTTCAACGCCAGCAAGTTTGTCTGAAAGGCGATCTCCTCGATCACCTTGATGATACTGCTGATCTTCCCGGACGCCTCGTTGATCGCCGTCATCGCCTCGTTGAGTTGGCCCATTGTACCGTCACCGCTCTCGGCGGCGGTACGTGCCTGTGCCGTCAACTCGTTGGCTTGCTTGGCGTTCTCAGAGTTCGTTCGGGTCATCGCTGCCATCTGCTCGAGTGCGGCACTCGTCTCCTCGAGCGATGACGCCTGCTGGCTCGCCCCTGCCGCCAGTGACTGGCTGGAACTGGACACCTGCCCCGCCGCGTCATTCACCTGATCGGCACCGTCATTGAGACCGGCGATGATTCGATTGATCGGTTTCGTGATCGAGCGCGTGATGATCGTCCCGAGCACCGCACACAGGATCACGCCTCCGATCAGCAGAATCCACTGGACGTTGACGAGAAACGCGGTCAGGCGCTTGCCCTCAGCCATGTCGGCTGTCATGAGCTGCCGCTGGCTGACGATCATGCCATCGAGGCTCTCCTTGATGGCGAACGCCGTGGGCGCCGCCTTCGTCCCGAGCCATCGGTTGGCCAGGTTCCACTCATCGCTTCCGCGAATCTCGAACATCTCGTGCGGCAGTGGGTCGAACTGCTTGCGGGTCTTGGCGAAGAGGTCGTAGGCCTCACGCTGCTCGGGCGTCAGGAGCGCCACTTGTGCGGAAAGATCGCCGAAACGCCTGGTGTTCTTGGTCCAGAGCTTCTCGAACTGCTGTTTGAAACTCTCGTCCCCTGAAAGCAGGTAGGCGCGAATGGCCCCGAGCCCCAAGCCGAGTGTTCCCCGAACGTCCGCCATCATTCCCAAGAGGGCCTTTCGCTCCGGCGTAGCCCCCTGCTCCGCCTCCAGATCGATCATCTTGGTGATGTTCGTAGCCAGAATCTTCGCCTTCGGGGCGGCCTGCTCAAACAGGATCTTCGTGGCCGGCGTGTTCTCGACCGTCTGGGCAATCTCCTCGATCTCCCCTTGGAACGATTTGAAGTCACCGAGCTTCGCCTCGATCACCGCCAGGCGCTCGATGTTCTTCGGGTCCGTCCAATTGGCCGCGAACTCCTTCATGACGGCCATCGACGGCTCGATCTCCTCCGACCATGCCTTGGCGCGCTCCTCCTTGAACTTGTCCTTGCCCAAGATCATCCAACCGCGTAGTGCCGCCAGCGAGTGGTTGATTCCGTTGAGCATCCCCAAGCCGGCCTGCGCGGTGGGAGCCCGCAAGTCGACCACGCGATCGGTCACAGCAGCCGTACGATCGACCTGCCATAAGGTGGTCGACACCGCTCCGATCAGAACCAGGGTGACGATGCCGTACCCGAGTCCGATCTTCGCTCCGATTCCGCGGTCACCGAATAGTGACATCTTGCGCTACTCCTCTGCGATCTTCGAGTTTTTTTGTTCCGGCCCGCGAAGCGCTGCCGCGTTCACCGCGTAGGAGAAAGTGCCGCCGCTCTCATCCGATAACCCAGCGCGGGGTGTGTCGGAGTGAAACGTCGACGCAGCGCACCTTCCACCCATCGGTCATCACAGGAGGCTTCATTCGTTGCCGGATTCGACGTGGCGTGATCACCCCGGACGGTGGCGGCGCTCCCATTGTTGGGATTCGCGACGAATGCCTCGCCCAGGCGCCGTCGACGCCGGTCGTGCATGGTCCGTTAAGTCGCTCTGTCTTGAACCGATGGGTGCCAATAGCTCGGCGCCGGCCGATAGCCCCGCGACGGAAGCGAGCCGATGGTCCTCGACAACTTCATCACGACAGAGCGAATCAGCAAGGTGAAAACCGACCACTGACGGAGCGCTACCTGCTCGGATCGCGCGAGAAAGTCACGGTCGACTCCGTCGATCTCGCCGACCGCGGTTTGCTCGAAAAGAAGAAGGTCGGCCGCGTCTGGAACTTCACGCCGGCCGACGAACTTGAAACGAGACTCCAGCGACCGTAGAGACCCGGCGAGTCAGACGCGCTCGTGTCGGACCATGTCGTCGTACGTCTCCCGCCGTCGAATGAGACGAAACCGATCGCCTTCGACCAGAACCTCGGCCGCCAGCGGTCGGGAATTGTATCGGCTGGCCATCACCGCCGCATACGCCCCCGCGCTGAACACGGCCAGCAAGTCGCCACGCTCCATCGGCGGCAACCAGCGATCCTTCGCCAGGAAATCGCCACTCTCGCAAACCGGACCGACGACGTCGACCAGCACGCTGCCGGCGGGCTTGAGGTCCGCGCTTCGGTGCGCCGGCGCAAAGCCCGACGGCGGTTTGACCGGCCAGGCGAAGTGGTACGCGTCGTAGAGCGCCGGGCGTAACAACTCGGTCATCGCAGCGTCCGTGATGAGAAAACGCTTGTCGCCCCCGGCTTTGGTGAAGATGGTTCGCCCGACCAGAATGCCCGCATTGGCGGCGATCGAGCGGCCCGGTTCGAGGATGAGCCGCAGACCCGTACCGTGCAGGATCGGGGCGACGGCATCTGCATAGCTCTTGGCCGGCGGCGCCTCGTCGCCCGTGTAGTGAGCGCCGAAACCCCCGCCGATGTTCAACGTGTCGATGGTGTGCCCGTCACCGCGAAGCAACTCGATCAACGCAACCGCTTTCTGCGTCGACCGCACGTACGGATCCACGGTGTTGACCGGCGAGCCGATGTGAATGTGGATGCCGCGGAGGTCGACGCCCGAGCGGTTTCCGAATTCGGCGAACACCCGGCGAGCGCGTTCGAGATCGACGCCGAACTTGGTTTCCTTCTTACCCGTCGTCGTGTAGCGGTGTGTCTTGGGATCGACGTCCGGGTTGACCCGCAGCGCGCACCCCGCGGTCCGGTTCAGCTTTCCCGCGATGTGGTTGACCCGCTCCAGTTCCTGTTCGCTCTCGACGTTGAACCACCCGATACCCGCGTCGATCGCAAAGCCGATCTCCTCGTCGGTCTTCCCGACGCCGGCGAAGACTATCTGAGACGGGTCCGCGTCAACTTCAAGCGCGCGCCGAAGCTCACCAACACTCACGACGTCGAAACTGGCGCCATGTTCCTCGAGAATTCGGAGTATGTTGAGATTGTGGCAGCTCTTGATCGAGTAGCAGACCAGGGTGTTCAACTCTGAAAACGCACTACGGACTCTGTCCAGATGATCGAGAAAAGTCTGACGGGAGTAGACGTATACCGGGGTGCCGTGCGCCGCGGCGATGTCCGCGACACGCACGTCTTCGCAGAATAGTTCGTCTCGCGCGTAGCTGAAGTAGTCCATCGCGGAGCGGATGGTAACCGGTCGACCGAACCGCCGACAGGCCGCGACGCCCACGACCGAGATCGTTGATGACCAGAGCAAAAAAAGCCGCCACGGGAGATGTGGGGGCCTCCCGCGGCGGGAATCGGCCCGGACCGCAGCCAGCAGCGTTTCGCTCCCCCGGCTGCGTTGCCGGAACCGTAAGCTATGGGATCACGCGCGGGACCCGGCGACGCGTGCGTCACCCGGCCACCGCGCATCGGTCACCCTGTCTCCTCGAACGACGGTCTGACGTCGCCTTCCCCGATAGCCACGTCGGTACAGCCACCCGGCAGACTCCTTCCCCCGAGTCTCAGCGATCGAGCGCAGGGCACCCAACGCCGTCCGGATAGCACCATGACAAACCATGAAAACATCGCCGTATCCCAGCGTTTTTGAGGGGTGGCTGTTCGTTCGACGGACAACTCCGCGGGCTACCGTTCCCAGTAGAACACTGGAAACTGCGGACCCACTGCGGTGAGACAGGAAAACTCCTGCCTCTATCGATTATTCAACGTCCGATCCGCGAGGCAAGCGACAATTCCACACAAAAACAGAATCGATCTAATAACATTCCGGCATTGATGTTAGGATCGTTGCGCTCAACGCGGGGCGTGGTCCCGTCGGCGTCCCCGTACCTGCGGCGTGACGGCGTCGATGCGACCCGTTTCGAGATCATAGGCGAATTCGAGCGCTTGGAACTGTGTTGCGTCCCCGTCGCGACCGTAAATCTCCGCGTGGCGCGCCGGCGTACCGTAGATGCGCAGCAATTCGCTGTCCTCGTATTTCACGATGCGATAGGCGTTGACCGTGAAATAATCGTCGACCAGCAACACGCCGCCGGATGCTTCGAGCTGGCGCAGCTCTTCGATGCTCATGCTCCCGATGCTTGCGCGGGAATCGGAATGGTCTTCGCCGGCAAACTCCACCACCAGCGAGGTGCAATCCAACTGGGTCCGGCGTCCGAGGTCTGGATCCGCGTCGGCCTGGAATCCGTGGCTCGCAAGATGGTCTTTCGACAACACCATCTCGCGTCCCCGACGGTGATCAAGATGAACGCGCTCGCGGAAATCCGCGCGATGCCGACCCTGATGGTACGACAGCGAACCCGCCCAGGAGATGTACGTTTGCGACGGCTCGTCCGTGCCGAACAACGACGCCTCGTCCGTCTTCTCTGCCGCGGGCTCTCCGTCGGGGCCGTAGTTCTCGATCAAGAGTGACCCGGCCTGCGGGACGTTCAACAGCTCGGCACGCAGATCCACGGTGAGCTTGTCCGATTCGAACCGGGCTCGATTGGTGACCCGACCGAGCAGCGCGTCCACGGTGGTAAACACCGCAACTACTCCGCGCGACGCCACGATGTAGACCGGCTCTTTGCTGAATCTCGGACCGGCGGTTTCGTCGCCCTCGCCGTCGTCGTCGATGAGCGGCGTGCCGACCGACCGCGGCGCCGGGCCGACTTGCTCGCTTTCCGGCTCGACGTCGGCGAGATCGATGACCAACTCCTGGGCATCGACCGTGACGGTCTCCATCTGCGGCAGCGCATTCGTTGTAGTCGACGCCGACTGCCTGCGACTCACTGCGTGAACATCGCCCAGAAAGCGCGCCGTGTTGCGGTTCCCGCGGAACGACATCGCCTCGCTCCACGAGACTTCGATCGGCATCGGAGTATCGAACTCCGTCCCGTCGAGACCGCGCCGCGCGATCAGTCGCACCTCGCCGGACCCGAACACGTCCGCGTTGCTGCCGGTTACGTCCGCGTCGATGCGATGCGCGCGAATCGAATAGTCGTCGGACGCAACAAACGCCATGCCGCCGTCGGGACCGGTGACGCGCACGACGCTGATCTCACCGCTTGCGAACTCCGCGACCAGCGATTCGGCGCTGAGATCCAATCCACGCGACGGATCGGACACCGTGACGGCGCCCTCGGCGGCGAGCCATTCGATCCCCACGGTGTACCCGCTGTCGACCCGATCGTCGGACGAAGCGTCGTCATTCGCCGCGCTACGCCGGGATACGGACGCCATCTCCAACATGACATAGTCCGTCGCCGTCACCAGCAACTCGCCCTGCGTGATAACGACGTTCTCGCGCACCGTCGCCGTCCGCGGAACGGGACGACCATCCGCCCCGCGGGAGAACGTCATCCGAAGATCGTTGCACGTCACGCGATCGTCGCCGCTTACCAACAGTACGCTGCCGTTTGCGTCGAGCGCAGTCAGATCCATCGGCGGCGCGCTCGCTCGCTGCGGCTCGTCGAACGCGAGCGTCACCGTGTCGCCCGCGATCAGATCCCCACCGCGTTTGAGCACGACGTCGCCGGTCAGCGTCGCCGTCTCGATGTAGCTCCTCGTCTTCTCACGCGCCTCGCCGCTCACCGGGTGGACGATCCGCTCGACGTAGCTGCCGATCACCATCGCCGCCGACTCCTCGAACCGCACATCGATGACGTCGGTGCTTTCCGAGGCGCCCTCCCCGGTCGCCGAAGCCACGGAACCAACCCACCGCGCCGGACCGGACATGCGGGCCACACCCGACTCGCGGTCGATGAACATGTCGCCGCCGACCAGCGTGCCGTGTTCCTCATGAGAGAAGACCACGCGATCACCCAGTCCGCTGATCCACACGTCGTTCGTTTCGCTGTGTACCTCAATCTTCCGGCAGGTCACCTTGCCGAGCCGATCGGCCAGCAGAACTTCCGATCCCGTGGCCACCATCCGGAATCGCTGCACATCCGGGTCGAGCGGTTCCGACGGAGTCTCCTGCTGTTGCGGGCGAACCGTGAGCCGTCCGGACCAGGTGAGCGTCACCCGATCCTCCGAGCTCGCGGGTTCCGTCCTCTCGTCCGCGGCGGCGGCGGCCGTGCCGTCCGTCGTGTTTGCCGTCGACCGCCCCGTGCGCATTTGCTCACGCTGCTGCCGCCCGAAGTCGAACAGGACCCGAACCAGGTCCGCGCTCAATCGCTGTATGTTCTCCCCGCCCTCAAACTTGAGGATCGTCACGTCGTCCTCAATCTCGGCGACGTACGTGTCGGGCGCTTCCTGGTCAACGACAGCCTGCTCAATCGGCTCGTCCGCCGCGACTTCGTTGCCAACCGGTGCCGGCGGGAGGTGGCCGTCTCCCGTCGACCGATCGCCCGGCAGGACCCGTACGAACAGGGTGTCAGCGCCCCGCACCCAAACCGAACCCCCCTCGACGATCTCGAAGTGCTCAACGCGCCGATCGACCTCGTTGTACGTGAGGCGAAGCCCGCTGCCTTCCGCACCGGCCTCGGCCATTCGCAGCGTGAACGCCCCGTCCGTTTCCAGGCGGGACGCGTCAACATCAAACGAAACCGACTCGAACCTCAGCCGGATCATGCGTGATTCATCGGGCTCCGCGTCCCGTTCGTCCTCCGGCAACTTCAGGCGTTCGGCCTCCGGCATGCGGTCCACGTCCATCTGCACGTTGCCGACGAGCTCACCGCGGCGCGGATCCATCGAGTTCTGACCGCTCCGTATCACGTAGAGCAGCCCGGCATCCGCCCGCACACGGATACGCTGCCCGTTCGGCGTGAGCATGCGAATGTCAGGCTGATCCACCTCGATTTGTTGAAACTCGCCGTCCCGATCTCCGGTCGGCCTCCAGCCCGTGCTCTCCAATTCGAGACGCGCGCGATCGCTCCCCGGCTCGTACTGAACGATAACGAACTTGCCGCCCTCGCCCAGCGGGCGCTCGTCGATCATCACCGCGCCCGCTTGGGGCGGCGCCGTCGCCAGCGCGGGCGGGTCAAACGTCGGCTGGCGAACGTCCGAGTCCTCAACCTCATTCACACCCGTCGAATACTGATACACCGCGAACAGCACGCCGATGATCGCCAGTGTCGACATTCCCAGAATCATCGAGCGAACGACCGCATGCGCGCGACGGACCGTAATGTTCCCGCGGTACACCCTCATGATTCAGCTACTCGCACGACGGTTCAACCCAGCGTCCCTGCTTACGCAACACAAGCTCGATCACCTCGGCCACCGCGCCCGACCCGCCGCAACGCCGCGTCACGTAGTCCGAATGACGCTTCACCGCGGGAACCGCGTTCTTCACCGCGACGCCAAACCCGCACGCCGAGAGCGCGGGCACGTCCGGCAGATCGTCACCAACGTAGCACGTCGCCTTCGCGACGGTGTTCATCTCTTCCAGCAATGCCTTGAGCCCGACGGCCTTGTCGCCGATACCCTGACGAATCGTCTCGATTCCCAACTCCGCCGCGCGGCACTGCACGATCGTCGACCGCCGCCCCGACAACAACGCGACGTGGTGTCCGGCGTTGATCCACAGTTTGATCGCGCAGCCGTCGTGTATGTCGAACGACATCACACGTACGCGATTGTCGTCGAAGACGACGTCGCCCGGTGTGAGCACGCCGTCGACGTCGAGTACCAGTAGCCGTATGTCGCCAAAGTCCATCACAACGTTCAATCCGCGGTTCCGTCACAAGTGGTCCGCATTCTAGGTCGACTGCGCCGTCCCGACTACCCCCCGTTCCCGCCCCGGAACAAGGGTGACCCGCACGATTCCGCTCCAGTCGAACGGCTCCATCGAGGTGACGCGAAGCAACCCGCTGGGTGGGACAATGTAATCGTAACGATTGCCGATGTTTGGGACGTATACGCCACCCTCCTGATCCTCGACCAGTTTGAACACGCCTCGGTATCCGTCGGGCAGGACGAAATGCACGTGAGAGGCACTTCCGGATAGTTGGATCTTGTACCACGCTCCGCCGATGCACAGCGCTCCAACGATCAGCGAACTTACCAAGAAGAGTTTCCTGGGCGTGGTCATCGGTTTCACTCCGAGTGTCAGGTCCTCGCGAGGTTGCGGAGGACCATGTGGAGGATTCCGCCGTGGCGGTAGTAGTCGACGTCGATGGGGGTGTCGATGCGGGCGGTCATGGTGAGTGTCTTCTTCTCGCCGTCGGGAGTAGTGGCGATGACTTCGACGTCTTGGCGCGGTTTGAGGTTGTCGTCGATCTGAATGTCGAACGTCTCGAGGCCGGTTAAGCCGAGCGACTCGCGCGTGGTGCCGTCTGCGAACTGGAGCGGGAGGACGCCCATGCCGACGAGGTTGCTGCGGTGGATGCGCTCGAATGAGGTGGCCAGGACGGCGCGGACGCCGAGGAGCATGGTGCCCTTGGCGGCCCAGTCGCGCGAGGAGCCGGTGCCGTACTCGGCGCCGGCGAGGACGACGAGGGGTGTGCCGGTGTTCTAGTATTGCGTTGATGCTTCGTAGATCGACATCTGCTCGCCTGTCGGCAGGTAGGTCGTCACGCCGCCCTCGGTGCCGGGGGCGAGTTGGTTGCGGAGCCGCACGTTGGCGAACGTGCCGCGCGTCATGACGCGGTCGTTGCCGCGGCGCGAGCCGTAGCTGTTGAAGTCGGTGGGTTTGACGCCGCGATCCTGGAGGTAGCGTCCGGCGGGTGAGTCGGGCGCGATGGCGCCGGCCGGGGAGATGTGGTCGGTGGTGATCGAGTCGCCCACCATGACCAGCACGCGGGCGCCGGTGATGGCGGCGATGGGGTCCGGGGTGCTCTTCATGCCGGTGAAGAACGGGGGGTTCTGGATGTAGTCGTTGTCGTCGCTCCACTCGTAGGTGTCACCGGTCGGGGCTTTGACGGCGTTCCATCGATCGTTGCCGTCGAAGACGTTGGCGTACTGCTCGGCGAATAGAGCGGGTGTGACCGATGCGTCGACCGCGGTCTTGATCTCGTCATGCGTTGGCCAGATATCCTCGAGGTAAACGGGTTGGCCATTGGAGTCGGTGCCGAGCGGTTCGGTGTTCAGGTCGATGTCGACGGTGCCGGCGATGGCGTAGGCGACGACGAGCGGGGGCGAGGCGAGGTAGTTGGCTTTCACGTGCGGGTTGATGCGTCCTTCAAAGTTGCGGTTGCCGCTGATGACGGCCGAGACGACGAGGTCGCCTTCGGTGATGGCGTCGCGCACGGGTTCGGGCAGCGGGCCGCTGTTGCCGATGCAGGTGGTACAGCCGTAGGCGACGACGTTGAAACCGAGCTTCTCGAGATAGGGCAGGACGCCGGCGGCTTTCAGGTATTCGGTGACGACGCGCGATCCGGGGGCGAGGCTGGTCTTGACGTATGGCTTGCTGGAGAGGCCTTTCTCGACGGCTTTCTTGGCGAGGAGGCCGGCGCCGATCATGACGCTGGGGTTCGAGGTGTTTGTGCAACTGGTGATGGCGGCGATGACGGTGGAGCCGTGGCGCAATTCCGTCGGGGGGGCGGGGTCCCGGGATAGGCCGCTCCCTGACGGTCGCGGTTCAGCGACGACGGCGGTGCGGTGAAGGTCGTGCTCGCTGAGTGCGAAGCCGCGCTCGTTGAGGGGAGCTTGGAGCGCTTTGCGGAAGGTGGACTTCATGTCCGCGAGGCGCACGCGGTCCTGCGGGCGTTTGGGTCCGGCGAGGCTGGGCTCGATGGTCGACACGTCGAGTTTGAGGACCTGGGTGAATTCCGGATCGGGGGTGTCGTCGGTGCGGAAGAGCCCTTGCTCCTTGGTGTAGCGTTCGACGAGATCGACGAGATCGGCCGGGCGATTGGTCTGGCGGAGGAATCGCAGCGTCTCGCCGTCGACGGGGAAGAAGCCCATGGTGGCGCCGTATTCGGGGGCCATGTTGGCGATTGTGGCGCGGTCGGCGAGGCTCATGCGTGAGAGGCCTTGTCCGAAGAACTCGACGAATTTTCCGACGACGCCGTGGGCGCGGAGCATCTGCGTGATGGTGAGCACGAGGTCGGTGGCCGTCGCGCCGGGTGGAAGCGAGCCGGTGAGGCGGAATCCGATGACTTCGGGTGTGACCATGCAGATGGGCTGACCGAGCATGACTGCTTCGGCTTCGATCCCGCCGACGCCCCATCCCAGCACTGCGAGGCCGTTGATCATGGTGGTGTGGCTGTCGGTGCCGACGAGACTGTCGGGCATGGCGACGGTTCGGCCGTCGTGTTTTACGGCGTATACGGTGTGGGCGAGGTATTCGAGGTTGACCTGATGGATGATTCCGGTTGCGGGGGGGATGACTCGGAAGTTATCGAAAGCGGTCTGTCCCCACCGGAGGAACTCGTAGCGTTGTTGATTTCTTTGGAACTCGATTTCAGCGTTGATAGCGAGTGAGTCGGGTGAGCCGAAGCTGTCGACCTGGACGGAGTGATCGATCACCAGATCGACGGGAAGCTGCGGATTGATCTTCTTGGGATCGCCACCGAGCTGCGCGACGGCGTCGCGCATGGCTGCGAGGTCGACGACGGCGGGGACGCCGGTGAAGTCCTGTAGGATGACGCGCGCGGGCTTGAAGGGGATTTCAGCACTGCCGGGTTGCTTTGCGTTCCATGCGGCGAGGCGGGTGACGTCGTCTTCGGAGACCTGGCGGCCGTCGATGTTTCGCAGGGCGCTTTCCAGCAGGATCTTGATGCTGAACGGCAGCTTATCGACGTGTCCGATGCCTTGCCTGGTCAAGGCGTCGAGGCGGAAGAGCGTGACGTCTCCGCCTTTGGTTTCCAATGTTGCTTCGGCGTTGAAGTGGTCGCTCGCATCCGTCATCGGTGTTGTCCCTACCTGAAGTTTACTGGAACTCGCCGGCGGTCCGTGATCGTCGGAAGCGAGGAGTATACGGCAGATTCGCGCGGAGTGGAATCGTTTGGGTCGGGGCGTTCGGTTCGCGCGGCATTGGTTGCCAATGCAGTTAAGCGAATCTTCGGCGCGGCGGATCCGAATCGCGTGTCGCGGTGTTTGAATGGGCATCAGAAGTTGCGAGGTTTTCGCCGACAACATGATGCGACGCCGGCAGAGCCGGAGCCATAGCCGGCAGGGCCGGACGCAGGATTGGTGATCAGGAGGATCCGCGTTGACTACGCGCGAGCTCAGGATGAGCGACAATCTTCAGCCGGCAGGTCCGGAGCCAAAATGGGCCGAGGCTCGCCAGCGCCTGACGGGCAAGTGGCAGATCCCGGCGTTGGCCCTTGCGCTGGTGGCGTTCGGCGTTTCCATTGCGACGTACCGCACTCCCGTCGCCAAGATTCCTTTCGACGACCTTCTCAAACAGCTTCCGGTGCTCGTCGACGAGGGCATGTACACGTCGGCGATCGGCGTCGCGGAGCAGTTGTTCCTTGCGCCGAGAAAGACCCCGCAGGACCTGGCGCCGGTCCACGCGAATCTGGGGCGTGCGCGGCTTCTGCGTGCGGAGCGTGCGGGTGCGCGCGTCGCGTCGGTCGGTCGGGCGGTGATCGAGCATTACGCCTTCGCCGTCGACGGGGGTTTTGAGCTGACGACGGGCGACCGTGTGCTGCTTGGCAAGGCGCACGAGTGGAACCGCGATTTCAGGACCGCGATCGCGCACTACGATGCGGCGATCAAGAGGCAGTCGCCGGCCGACGTCGGTCTGCGGTGGCGTGCGGCGCGTCTGCGGATGGAGTACGGCCGGCAGTCGGCGGCGGATACGCATGCGGAGCTGAACACCTTGATCGCCGAGGCGTCGAACAGGCCGGAGATCGTGGCGTGGGCGGTCGAGCACGAACTTGACCTGCTGTGTGACGAGCGGCAAGGCGACGCCGCTCGCGCCCTGCTGGAGCGCACGCGACCGTTGTTCGGCGACGGTGCGTGGCCGCGGTGGCATGAATACTTGGAGGCCTACACCATTCATCGCGTGGGCGACGCCGACGATGCGGAGATGCGTGTGCGTCACTTGCGTGAGCGGCTGGGTCCGCGCGATGAGTTGTTCGCGCGAACGGGGTGGCTGCTCGGCCGCCTGGTGCTGGGGCGTGACGCGCAAGGGCGTCCTCTGGAGGCGATCTCCTTTCTGAAGGATGTCGTTGTGTCGGCGGTTTCGCCGGTCTATTCGGCGGCGGCGAATCTGGGTATGGCCGAAGCGCTGGTGACGCTCGAGCGATTCGATGAGGCGTCCGATCGTTACGGCGATGTGATCGAATCCGTGCGTCGTTTGCCGCCGAGCCGGCATCTGAACCCGCACGTCATCGAGGCGTCGCTGACCGTTGTGAGCGAGAGGCTACGTCGCGAGGGGCGTACGGAGGCGGCGTTGGGCTTTGCCCGGCTGGCGGTTGCGGTGCGGGAGTCGGGAGACGCGACGCGACGGGCCATGCTTCTGGAGCGGCTGTCGGACTTGCAAGCGCTGGTGGCGCGATCGCGGCGCGCGGAGGCGGACGCAGACCCTGCGGGGGGCGACGACCCTACGGAGCGGTTGCGCGCGGAGGCTCGATCCCTGTTGCTGGAGTCTTCCGACGCGGTTCAGCGCATCGCGGAGATGGGTTCGTTGCCGGAGGGGCGTCGCTCAACGGCGGCGTGGGCCGCGGCGGATCGCGTACACGAGAGCGGTGATCTCGAACTGATCATCGAAGCGATGGACCGGTTCATCCAGTTCCGGCCGTCCAGTCCCTATGTCGCCCGGGCACTTCGGTACCGGGGCCAGGCGCAACAACTGCTGAACCGATTCGACGAGGCGGTCGAGACGTACCGAGAGGCGCTGCGGCGGTTCGCCCGGACGCCCGACGCGGGCAGCTCGCTGATTCCGCTGGCGCGGTGTTACCTGGCGATGGGCAAGGACTACGCGGACGCGGCGGAAAAGACACTACGGACGATCCTCAAAGACTCTGATGTTTTCACGCCGAGCGCGCCGGAATACGCCGATGCGTTGTTCTTGATAGGCGATCTGTTGAACCGCAACGGGGCTTTCGAGCGGGCGATTCCCGCGCTCGAGGAGGCGATGGAGCGGTATCCTGACGACGAGCGCGCCGTGCGTGCGCGATTCCTTCTGGGTGATTGCTATCGCCAGAGCGGTCTGGCGCTGAAAGAGGACTACGAGAAGGCGACGTTTGCGGCGGAGCGGGAGCGTATCGCCGTCGAGCAGAAGAACCGTCTGCGGAAGGCGGCGGAGCTGTTCGCACAGACGATCGCGGATTTCGAGTCGAGTCGTGCGGGTGAGTCGTCTGCTCAGGACGAAATCTATCTTCGGCACGCTCGTTTGTATCAGGCGGACTGCCACTTCGAGTTGGGCGAGTACGAGGACGCGCTGGCGCAGTACGAACGCGCCGCGTGGATCTACAAGGGCACGACGACGGCGTTGGCGGCGTACATTCAGATTGTGAATTGTCACGTATTCCAAGGCGACGGCGCCGAGGCGGCGGCGGCCGTTCGTCGGGCGCTGTATCTCGTCGAGACGATGCCGGAGGAGACCTTCTCGGACGGGATCGGACGTGAGTCGCGTTTGGACTGGCGCGAGTATTTCAACTGGGTTCAGCAATCGGAGTTGTTCTGAGGAGAACGCCATGGCGGAATCAGCGACACAACCACGAGCGGGCGGGCACGGCGGCAACGGTGCCGCAACCGAACAGGCGCTATCCGCCGATGCGTTCACGAAGTTGCTGGATGACCAGCTGGGTCTGTACGAGCGTCTGGCACGGCTGGTGGACAAACAGCGTGAACTGGTGGCCGGTGAGGATCCAACACCGCTGCTTGCGCTGCTGGCGGAGAGGCAGCAACTGACCGAGCGGTTGTCGGCCGTCGCGGAACGAATCGGACCTCTGCCGGAGCGTTGGGAACGATTCGGTGCCGAGCTCCCGCCGGAGCGGCGCTCGCACTGTGCGAAAGTGCTGGGGCGGATCCAGAAGCACCTTCGGGACATCATCGCCGCCGACGGTCGGGATGTACGCCGACTGGAGGTGCGCAAGAAGAAGGTGGCGCGCGAGTTGGGGGGCATCTCAACGCACGGCGCCATGCTGAGTGCTTACGGGAAACGCGCGCCGGTGGCGGCGAACATCGATCGTACGGACGAGACGCGATGAACACGGCGATAGCGGATCGAGCGATGAACGGTGGTCGGCTGACGGGCCTGGAGGTTGAACTGGGCGGGATCATCGACTCCTACAACCGGGTCACCGAGAAGCTCAAGGTGTCGCACGACGTGCTGATCGACGAGGTGCGGCGGCTGACGGAACAACTCGAAGAGAAGGACCGCGAGCTGCGCCGGCGCGAGCGGTTGGCGGCGTTGGGCGAGATGGCGGCGGGCGTTGCGCACGAGGTTCGCAACCCGCTGGGAGGAATTCTGCTGTACGCCACGCTGCTCGAACGGGAGTTGGATTCGCAGTCGGAGTCGCGCAGGCTCGCGGAGCGTATCGTGTCGGCCGGGCGGCATCTCGATGCCGTCGTGAGTGACGTGCTCGCGTTTTCCAATCCGCACTACCCGCAGGGCAGTCCGGTCGCGCTCAATGAGATGATGGCGGAAGTCGTCGCGTTGCTCCAACCACGACGGGTCGAACGGGGTTGCTCGGTGTCGCTGGACGTGCCGGAATCGTTGGTCGTCGCGGTCGTCGAACCGGCGCAGGCCCAGCGGGCGCTCTTGAACGTGCTGTCGAATGCGATCGACGCGGCCGGCGGAAATGGTCACGTGTGGATTACGCTGCACAACGACGGCGGGGACGGTTTTTCGCGGGTCGAGATCGCCGACGACGGTCCCGGTGTATCCGCGGAGCACGTCGAGCGCATCTTCAATCCGTTCTTCACGACGAAGGACTCGGGAACCGGTCTGGGGCTGGCGATCGTGCATGGCATCGTCGAAGCGCACGGGGGCAGGGTGGACGTCGCCCGGCGGGACGGGGGCGGCGCGGTGTTTACGCTGTGGCTGCCAAACGGGGAAAACAGAAAACCGAAGACTGACAACTGACTACTGACAACTGAGGACTTAACACTGATGGCGCGCGTTTGTGTTGTGGATGATCAGGCCGTGATGCGCGATTCGGTCGCGGCGGCACTGGAGCGGGCTGACCATGTGGTCACCACGTTTGCCGATCCCGTGGAGGCGTCGGAGCGAATCAACGCCAAGTGCTTCGATCTCGTTCTTACCGATTTGCGCATGCCGAAGCTGGACGGGCTGGGTCTGATTCGGGCGGTGCGCGAGGCGAAGTGCGACGTTCCGATCATCGTGATGACGGCCTACGGTTCGGTGCCGACGGCGGTGGAGGCGATGAGACTCGGCGCGGTCGATTTCGCGCAGAAGCCGTTCGAGGCGGACAGTCTCGAGATCAAGGTCGATCGCGCCCTTTTGCACCAGCGCCTTCGCACGGAGAATGAGGCGTTGCGGACGTCGCTCCACGATCTTCGCAAGGACCGCCGCATGGTCGGTAACGGTCCCGAGATGGCGCGGCTCCGTCAGCAGATCGATCAGTACGCCGCAAGCGACGCGACCGTCCTGATCACCGGCGAGTCGGGCACCGGCAAGGAGCTGGCGGCCGCGGCGGTGTACGAGGGCTCTCCGCGGTGTGATCGCCCGATGCTCTGTGTCAACTGCGCGGCACTGTCCGCCAACCTTCTGGAGAGCGAGTTGTTCGGCCACGAGCGTGGCGCGTTCACCGGCGCGGATCGGATGCGGCGCGGGCGGTTTGAGTTGGCCGACGGCGGGACGCTCTTGCTGGATGAGGTTTCCGAGATGGCGCTTCCGCTGCAGGCGAAGTTGCTGCGTGTGCTGCAGGAGGGCGAGTTCGAGCGTGTGGGGAGTAGCGTAACGCAGCGTGCCGACGTCCGCGTGATCGCGACGACAAACCGCAGTCTGGGCGCGTGGGTCGCCAAGAAGCGTTTTCGTGCGGACCTGTTCTTCCGGTTGAACGTGCTGCCGGTGTCCTTGCCGCCCTTGCGCGAGCGACACGAGGATTTTCCGATGCTGGTTGAGTACTTCCTCAGTCGGATGGCGAGGCAGATGGGGCGGACGCCTCTGGTGGTCGAGCCCGAGGCGATGGAGCCGCTGCGCCGGTATGGCTGGCCGGGGAACATTCGCGAGTTGGAGAACATCTGCCAGCGCGCGGTCGCCACGGTGACGGGCGCCGCGATACGCCGCGAGGATGTCAACCAGTGGTTGGGATCTGAGGGCGCGGACACGGGACCCTCCGCCGGGCTTCGTCCGGGTCGGATGCTCGAGGACATGGAACGGCGGTTGATCGAGCGGACGCTGAAGCAGTTCGACGGGCACCGGGTCAAGACGGCCAAGCTGCTGGGCATGGGTGTGCGGACGCTGGGTTTGAAATTGAAACAATGGCGGGAGCAGGACGCGGCGACGGTCGACGCGGAGATGCCGGTGGCGGTCGGGTGACGGGGCGTCGGTTTGTGCGCGATCCGGCGCGTGGGGGCGCAGGAATTGCCGATCGGGCGCGGCCTTGATGGTCGCGCGTGTTCGTGGAACGGCGTTCGGCGGCGTTGGCATGGCAAGTGCAGACTGACGGGATGGGTCATTACGGCATTCGGTGCGTACGCCCCGGTTCGGGCGACGGATGGTTGAGCTCATGATTCTCGAAAACCTGACCAACCGAGGTGCGACACCGGCGTTGATCAACACGCTGGCGTTTTCGGAGGCACGACAGCGGATGCTGGCGGCGAACGTCGCGAACTGGCAGACGCCGGGATACAAGGCGAAGCAACTCGACGCGGACGCCTTTCGCAAGGAACTCCGCCGCGCGTTGACCAAGAAGGGCGGCGACCCGAACAAGCCGTTCGTCGTGGGCGGGTCGAGGCAGTTTCGCAGCCGTGCTGATGGGCGTCTCGAAGTAACGCCGGAAACCGAGCCTTCGCGCAACGTGCTGTTTCACGACGGCACGAATGCGTCCATCGAGCACATGATGTCCGATTTGGCGCAGAACGGAATGATGTACGAAATGGCGACAACGATCCTCAGGGGCTACTTCTCCGGGATGCGGAAGGCGATTCGCGGGCAACTGTAGCGAACCCGCAAGGAGTTGAAAGAGAACCATGTTCACGGCACTTGATATCAGCACGTCGGGGCTCGTCGCCCAGCGAACGAACCTGGACGTGATCGCCGGCAACCTGACCAACGCGTTCACGACGGGGGGGGCCGACGGTACCGCGTTTCGCAGGCGCATCGCGCTTTTCGCCGAAGGCAACCCGGCGGCAGGCAAGCACGCACCGGGCGTTCACGTTTCGTCGGTTGTGCGCGACGCGTCCGCGTTTCGCAAGGAATACAACCCTTCGCACCCCCACGCGGTCGCGACGGGCAAAGACGCCGGTTACGTGTTCATGCCCAACGTGGACCCGAGCGAGGAAATGGTCAACGCCATGATGGCGGCACGCGCCTACGAAGCGAACGTGTCGGTCATGGAGGTGAGTAAGTCGATGGCGGCGGCATCCTTGCGGTTGTTGGCCTGATTCGTGAGAGGACGATCCGATGATTGATCCGTTGAGTACCGGCATGTCACCCGTCGTACCCGGGTTGGGCGGCACGGGAGGAACACCATCGACCCCGCAGGCGCCGGGAGCGCCGTCGAAGTCGTTCGCGGAGTTCATCTACGAACGGCTGGACGAAGTGAACAAGCTTCAGACCGAGGCGGACGCGGGTGTTCAGCGGCTGCTCACCGGTGAGAGCGACAACGTGGCCGAGGTGTTTGCCGCGTCGAACAAGGCCGGGATCGCGTTCGATCTGCTGATGGAGGTTCGGAACAAGCTTGTTGAGGCGTACCGCGAAGTTCAGCAGATGCGCGTCTAGTGCCACGTCTCGCGCAGGTGGCTTTCTTCCCGAGCCCCGACCGTGAGGGAGGGGACACGTGGAGATACACGCACAACCGCTTCCTGACGGTCGCGGCTCGGTTCAGGAAAACGCCGTCGTGTCTGAGACACGACACGAGGGAGAGCGGACGTGGCATTTACGCGTGACGTCAACGCGATGGAACGAGAGTCGTAGCGACGGAGTACCGGCACCCGAATGGACCCATTCAAACAAGTCATCGCCAAGATCAACACGCAGCTTGCGGACCTGACCGCCTCGCAGAGATTGGCCATCGGGCTGTGCGCGGTCGTCATCGTCGGCTCGCTTCTCTGGCTCCTGCGGTGGTCGGCGGAGCCCGACTACGTTCGCCTTCTGGAAGAGCCGATGACGGCGGACCAGATCGTGCTGGCGCAGCAGAGCCTGCCGCTGGGGGAATACAAGATCGCCGGCGATCACATCTTGGTTTCGCCGAGTGCGCGGCGCGGGCTTCTGTGGTCGTTGCAGAGTGCCGGTGCGCTTCCGGCCGATACGAGTGTCACGTTCGCGCGGCTGATCGAGGACGATTCCCCGTTTCGACCGGCGGCGGAGAACCAGTTCAGGCGACGCGTAGCGCTTCAGAACGAACTCGCGCAGGTATTCGTGTCGTCGGGTCTGGTGAAGTCGGCGGACGTCTTCATCACCGATACGTCGGAGCGGCGGGTGAACGCGCCGAACGTGGTGCCGACGGCTTCGGTAACGGTGACGATGGCGGCTGGGCGAGCGATCGGTCCGGAGACGGTCCGTGCGTGCGCCGCGCTGGTGGCGGGGGCCGTACCGGGTTTGACTCCGCACAACGTTTCCGTGATCGACGCGTCGACGTTGCGTGAATTCAAGTTGCCCAGCCCCGAGGATGCGATGGCGGCGGGACAGCTCGACGAGAAGAAGCGGCACGAGGACCATCTGGTCAAGAAGGTCGCCGATCAACTGTCGTACATCCCCGGCGTGCGCGTCGCGGTGTCGGTGCAGTTGGATACCGCGCGCACCAGCACGTTGGAAAACTCCTACGCTGAGCCCGCCGTCTCGGAGGAGACCACGAACGCGTCGGAGATGCAGACCGGCGGACCGTCCGGCGAGACGGGCGTGGGTCCGAACGTGGGGCAATCACTTCCGTCGGGGAGTCAGGGCGGGCGAGATACGAGCGACGAGACCAGCACCAAATTCCAGAACCAACAGCTTGCCAAGCGGGTGACCACCGAACAGTTGCCCTTCGCCGTGCGCCGCACGACGGCGAGCATCGGGGTCCCGCACAGCTATGTGTCCAGTGTACTGAGCAAGATCAAGGGAACCGAGGAGCCGCCGACCGACGACGAGGTCACCGCACGGTTCGCGGTGGAAAGGCAGCGGATACTCGCGGCCGTCAAGAACATCGTGATGGCCGAGTTCGATGATGACATTACCGTGTCACTGTTCCCGGACCTCGAACCCGCCGTCACGCTGCTGCCGGACGGTTCGCTCGCCTCGGCTGCGAGCCGGGCGGGCGGCTCGGAGTGGACGGCGGTGGTGTCGGAGTACGCCCCGCAGGGCGGGCTGGCACTGCTGGCCGTCATGGGTCTGATAATGCTCTCGAGAATGGCCAAGCGCTCGGCGCGTGATGCGGCGGAACTGTACGGCAAGCGGATCGCGGCGGCAACGTCGGCCGATCACGACAGCGAAGAGCCGCTGACCGTCGACGCCGGTTCCGTGGGAAGGGCTCTTCCGACCGAGGAGTCGATGCTCGAGGCGCGAGAGCTCAGTGATGACATGCTGCGCGCGGCGCAGCTGACCGAGCAGGTCACGAAGTTGATCGACGATGACCCGCAGGCGGTCTCGAAGATGCTGCGTCGATGGGCAGAGGCGACCGAGTAGCGATTGGAATGGCAACGCGTCAGACGGCGATGACCGCGACGCACGGAGGCGACCACGTTGGAACAGGGACGGACACCGACTGCCTCAGCCGGTTCGGGACTCTCCGGATTGAGAAAGGCGGCCATGCTCCTGGTGACGATCGGAGCCGAAGCCTCGGCGAAGATCATGGGCCACCTCGAATCGGAACTGGTCGAGCACCTGACCCGTGAGATCGCCAGCCTGGAGACCATCGATCCGGACACCACCAGCCGGATCATCGAAGAATTCTACAGCCTGGCGATGGCCGCCCACCATATGGAGCACGGCGGCGTCGGGTACGCGCGGATGATCTTGCAGAAGGCCCTCAACGCGGACGAGGCCACGCGCATCCTCCAGATTATCGAGGGGGAAGTCTACAAACAGCCCTTCGCCTTCCTGCACCGCACCGACGGCGACAATCTGCTGACCTTCATCCAGGACGAGCATCCGCAGACCATTGCCCTGATCCTGGCGCATCTGCAGCCGAACAAAGGGAGCGCGATCCTGGCCGGTTTGCCGCAGGCGAAGCAGTTGGAGGTCGTCAGCCGCATCGCCAACATGGATCAGACCAACCCCGACGTAATCAGGGAGGTCGAGCAAGGTCTGGAACTCAGGCTCTCGGGCATCATGTCGCAGAGCCTCCGAACGGTGGGCGGTGTCGAATCGGTGGCCGAGATGCTCAACCTCGCAGACCGGTCGACGGAGAAGAGCATCCTGGAAGGTCTCGAGGACGAGGACCCGGACCTTGTCGAGCAGATTCGCCGTCTGATGTTCATCTTCGAGGACATCATGCTGGTGAACGACAAGGGCATCCAGTCGGTGCTGAAGGAAGTCGAAAACGACGAGCTGTCGCTGGCTCTGAAGACTGCCACGCCGGAGCTTCGCGACAAGATCTTCAAGAACATGTCCGAGCGTGCGGCACAGTTGATCAAGGAAGATATGGAGTACATGGGCCCGGTCCGCGTTGCCGACGTCGAGGGTGCGCAACAGAAGATCGTGGACGTGGTTCGACGCCTGGAGGACGCCGGGGAGATCATCATCAGCGGTCGGGGCGGCGAGAAGGAGATGATCGTCTAAGGCGATCCTGGACGGGAGGCTCCGCGTGGGAATGGTCATCAAGGCGGACGGTAGCGGTCGGACCATGAGAGGTCTGGGTACGCTCGCGCTGAAAGACCACGTTGCCGAGGCACAGCGCATCGTCCACGAAGCGCGCGTCGAGGCGGCCCGCGTGGTCCAGGCGGCGAAGGATGAGGTCGCGCGCCGCAGGCGGGAGGCGGTCGAGCACGGCTACCGTGACGGCTTTGCCAAGGGCGAGGCGACCGGCGAACGCGACGGGCATGACAGGGCGTATGACTCCTCGCGCGAGGGGTTTCTCTCCGAACAGCGGTCGTTGCTCTCGGCGCTGGAGGACATGGCGGCCACGTTCGACACGAACAAGGACGACCTGCTCGAGCGGGCGAAGCGCGACGCGCTGGAACTCGCGGTGGCGATCGCCGAGCGGGTCATCAAGCGCGCCGGTGCGGTCGACCGGAGCGTCGTCGTCGCGAATGCCGAGGAGGCGCTCGGGCATATTGACGCGTCGACGGACATTGTGATTCGCGTCAACCCGATCGACGCGGATGCGATGCGGCGCTACGCCGCGGGGCTGGCGGAGGGCTTCGCCTGCAAGCGACACACCACGATCGTGGAGGACGAGTCCATCGAGCCCGGCGGCTGCGTGCTCCGGTCGTCGTGCGCACACGTGGACGCGACCCTGGACGGTCAATTCAATCAAGTGGCGGATCTCATGCTCGGTGACCGGGGAGAAGAGAACGGCACCTCGGACGGAGGTGACGGTTCATGAGTTCGTTGTTCGGAGACCAGCACGACCTGCTCGAAGACGCGCGGCTCCTTCGAGTCACGGGCCGCGTCGTCGAGGTTGCGGGCCTGATTATCGTCGCCGAGGGGCTTCCGCTGCCGATCGGCGCGGCGTGCACGATCACTCCGCAGCGGCGCGAGCCGGTCCACGCCCAGGTCGTCGGGTTCCGTGACGGTCGAACGATGCTCATGCCGATGAGCGACCCGCTGGGGACGGCGGCCGGTGATTCCGTGGTCAGCGCGCCGTCGATCGAATTGCTGGGGGTCTCCGACATGCTGCTCGGGCGCGTGCTCGACGGACTCGGAAAGCCGGTCGACGGAAAGGGACCGATACCGGTCCAGCGAAGCTGCTCGATCTACGGTGAACCGCCACACGCTTTAGCGCGAACACCGGTCGACGAGCCGCTGTCCACCGGAATTCGGTCGATCGACGCGATGCACACGCTGGGGCGTGGTCAGCGGATGGGGCTCTTCGCGGGAACCGGCGTGGGCAAGAGTGTCCTGATGGGGATGATCGCGCGCAACACGGACGCCGACGTTACGGTGATCGCGCTGGTTGGTGAGCGGGGTCGCGAGGTGGGCGACTTCATTCGCAAGGACTTGGGCGAAGAGGGGTTGCGCAAGAGTGTGATGGTCGTCAGCACGTCGGACGAGTCGCCCGTGTTGCGGGTGCGCGCGTGTTTCGTCGCCACGGCCATCGCGGAGTATTTCCGAGATCGTGGCAAGGACGTTTTGCTCTTAATGGACTCGGTCACGCGGACGGCGATGGCGCTGCGGCAGATCGGCCTCGCGGTCGGTGAGCCGCCGGCGACGAAGGGCTACACACCCAGCGTTTTTTCCACGCTTCCGAGGCTTCTGGAGCGCGCGGGGCGCACCGAGCGCGGCAGCATCACCGGAATCTACACCGTGCTGGTTGAGGGGGATGACATCAATGAACCGGTGTCGGACGCGGTGCGCGGCATTCTGGATGGGCATGTCTGGCTGAGTCGCGATCTGGCCAACGCGGGGCACTACCCGGCCGTCTCGGTTCTCGACAGCATCAGCCGCGTCATGGTCGACGTGGTGGACGAGCGGCATCGGGAATCGGCGCGGACCGTCCGGCGTGTGCTGGCCGTGTGGGAGGATATCAAGGATCTGGTGAACATCGGGGCGTACGCCAAGGGGACGACGCCACACTTTGACCTGGCCGTCGAAATGAAGCCGCGTATCGACGACTTCCTTCGGCAGTTGGGGGACGAGGGGGCTGATCCGGAGCGGACGCGCGACATGCTCCTAGCGGTCTGCGACGAAATCGTATCGGCCGAGGCGCGGCTCAAAGGGTCAGCGGCGGAGCCGGCGGCGGCGTAGGTATCGATCATGGCGAAACGGTTCAAATTCCGGCTGGCGGCGCTCTTGGACTTACGGAAACGGCGTGAGGAGGAGCAGCGTCGCGTTGTTGCCCGGCGCGTGAGGGAAATCCAGCGGAGTCGGGGAGCGCTGTCGGAACTGCATCGCCGCGTTGACGATGCGATGGCGCAAGCTCGACGTGACTGCGATCGCCCGGCGATCGATGTCGCGTCGGTCCTGCAGGGGCAACGGTGGCGCGCCCATTTGAAACGGCGCATCGGCGAGCAGTGTGCCGAGATCGACGGGCTGGCGTCGCTGCTGCGAGACGAACGCATGGGACTCGCCCGGCGCGCGACGGAGCGGAAGGCGATCGAGAAGCTGCGTGAGAGGCGCCTCGCCGAGTACCACGCCGCGCGCCGGCGGCGCGAGCGTTTTGAAGAGGACGAGATTGCATCGAACCTCTGCGAACGCAGGGGCAACTCGGGGCGACCGGCATTGGTGGGAGGCTGATTCGGAGTCATGGGCGCGATTCGCAAGACGTACAACTTGGTCGCGGCGTTGGCGCTCGTGCATCTGCTGGCGATCGGCGGCGGCGTAGGATACCTCGTAGCCACTGGCAAGCTCGATGCCGAGCGCGCTCGTGCCGCCCTGGCGGTTTTGAAGGGCGAGGGTGATTCCGGCGGTGAAGCTACTGCGGACGCGACGTCCGACTCCGAGTCCGGCGCTGCCGAAAGGGCGGCGCGGGCGGGCGTTTCGCCCGACGACCAGCGGGTCAAGGATGAGGTCGCCTGGCGCAACGCGGAGCGCTATCGAACGCAGATCGAGCAGCGTCTCAAACTGATCAACGCCGCGCGGCTCGATGTCGATCGCCGACGCGAGGAGTTCGAGAAGCTTGTCGAGCGCGACAAAACCGAGCGGGAAGCGCGAACGAAGCGCGAGTCGGTCGCCGGGTATGCCAAGCAGGTCGAGCTCATCTCGCAGCTCTCGCCCAAGGTAGCGTTGAAGCAGATCATGGCCATGAGCGACGTTGACGCGGCGCGCATCCTCTTCGATCTCAACACCAGAAAGGTCAAGAAGATCGTCGAAGCCGCAAAGAGCGAGAACCAACAGGTGAAGATGACGAATGTCATGAAACTCCTGGTGGACGTGAAGTCCGACACCAAGGCTGACCCGAGAAAGGGAACGTAACGGATTCGTCAATGTCGATTGCAGCAGTACAACCTGTGCCCGCCACGCCGCGCGACGATACCGCGCGACGCAGTCAGGACCGGGACGCCGCGAACACGCCGCCGCCGGCGGGCTTCGATGCGGTGATGCGCGTCCTGCAATCGGCCGGTGAATTCAGCTTCGATCGCCTCGGGAATCTGCAAACCGATCCGGTGGGCGCCGGTGCGCGCGTGTCGCCGGACGCGCGCGCCGACCGCCTGTCGGAACTTCGCGCCGGCGACCGCGCCGCGCGCAGGCCGACGGGGTCGCGTATCGCAGGGTCGCAGCCGCCGGACGATGCCACGTCTGCGCGTGCGAAGCCGGCGCAGGATACGGCGATTGCACGAACCGCGGAGCACCGGTCGCAACAGGGCGCGCGTTCGGAGGGAGGAACGCCGCGTCCGGCAACCGATCGCGCGAGCTCGGATGCGATTCGTCAGCCGCCGCAGCCGGCGGTCCCGCACGAACGGTCGTCGCCCGTGGATACGGTGGGAACGCGCGCCGGTCGCTCGGCGTCCGAGGTATCGCATCCAAAACTTCATGCGACGGTTGCGCCGCCGACGAAGGCGGTGTTCCCGCTACGTGCCACGCCGGTGACACCTCAATCACCCGCGACGGTGGCTGCGGTGTCACGCGCTTCCGGCGCGACCGGTCGAGCGGGCGTGCAGCCGGCCAACGATACCGGCATGCAGGTGCGAGCGAAGACGTCCGAGAAGCCCGCGGACGATCAGCGCGCCCGCCGAGCGAGCGCGTCATCGCGGGGCACGAAGGCGCCCGAACAGAAAACGACCATCGACCGCATCGTGAAGGTGATTCAGGCGGGGGCTCGCGGCAAGGAGACGGTCGCACGCATCGAACTCACCCCTCCGGAGTTGGGGCACGTTCGCGTTAGGATGCACTTGAAGAACGATGTGTTGCAGGTTCGTGTGGCGGCTGAGACGGACCGGGCTCGCGGCGTCCTTGCGTCGCAGGTCGATGAGCTTCGCTCTGCGCTGGAGCAGCAGGACGTGAAAATCCGGCGTCTGGAGATTCACGGTCCCGCGACCAACGGGCAGGAGAACGCCGCGTGGGGTGATGACGGCGGGCGACGGGCATCTCCATCGCGCGCGGACCAACGCCGGCGGGGGCGCGATCATGAACTCACGCCGGACGGCGTGGCTTCGCTGGGCACGGTTGACGCCGACGATCTCGGCGACGTGCCGCCGGGTGACCTCGGCGCGTTGCAGGCTGTGGACGAGTTGCGCTTGGACATCCGGATCTGATCCGGACGCCGCAAGCGCGGGAGAAAGGAAACACGACATGGAACTTCAAGCAGTGGCACCCGGCTCAGCGGCCGGCAGCGCGTCGTCCGGCGCGATGGGCAACCTGGGCGCAAGCGACTTCCTCGAGTTGATGATTACGCAGTTGACGAATCAAGACCCGCTCGAACCGACGGATAACCAAGCCCTGTTGGAGCAGTTGTCCTCGATTAGGGAGATTCAACTCTCGACGACGCTGACCGAGACGCTGCAAACGCTTACGGGGCATCAGGGATACACGGCCGCGGCGTCGTTGATCGGCAAGGAAGTGAGCGGCGTGTCGGGCAATACATCGACGGGGCTCTTGGCCGTTTCCGGCAGAGTAACACGCGTCGAATTCGACGACGCGGGGAAGGCGACGCTGCATCTCGACGGCGGAGAGACGCTGCCCATCGATCGGCTGCGGTCCGTGACCGACCCGAACGCGACACCGGAGTCGCTGCTCGGGCGACTTGTCCGCGGGCGCAGCCCGACCGAAGACGATCCTTCCGCCGTAATCGAGGGCATCGTGACCGGCTTCCGTCGTGAGGACGGCGGTCGCACGGTGCTGGAACTCGACACCGGCGAGGAACTGAACACGAGCGACCTGCTCGCCGCCGTGTGACGAAATGCTGTGTGTAACCCGAGTTCGGAGTGACTCGGTGCTTTGATGCCAGGAGGGCGCTGACATGGAGGTTACGAACCGGCACGGTCCGCGCGAACACGAGTGCGTCCCATTCTGGGTGGCATGCCCACGCTTGCGTGGGCATGGTTCGACAGCTTCAGGGCGCATGGCCACGCAAGCGTGGCCATGGCACCCGAATTGCTGCCCGTCTTGGGATACAGCCCGCGAACGCGAGCGGCCGCAGCCGGCATTGCGGGAGGCCGGATGACATGTCGCTGACCAACGCGATATTGACGGGCTTTACTGGAATCAAGAGCAACCAGGTTGCGGTGAACACCATCGGTAACAACGTCGCCAATCTCAACACGACGGGGTTCAAGTCCTCACGAACGCTCTTCGAGACGCTGTTCGTGCAGACGCTTGAAGGGGGAACCGCGCCGGATGAGAACCAGGGCGGAACCAATCCGTCGCAGATCGGGTACGGCAGCGGCGTGGCGACCCTTCAGAAAAACTTCACGCAGGGAACGACCGAGCAGACCGGGGTGGTGACCGACATGGCCATCGACGGCGCCGGCTTCTTCGTGCTGCAGAACCCGGCTCAGACGCAGGTGTACACGCGCGCTGGCGGTTTCAACCTCAATACGGAGAACCTCCTCACGGCGCCCGACGGATCGTACGTGCAGGGTTTCGCCGCGTCCGACGACGGCACGATTGATACGGGGAACCTCGGAGACATCGAGATTCCGCTGGGCGTAACGTCCGACGCCGGCGCGACCACGAATGCGGTGATGGTCGGCAACCTCAATGCCGGCAGCGACGTTGCGACTTCCGGCTCGGTGTCGGTATCCGCGCCGTTGACGCTCGCGGACGGTTCTCCCGCCGTCGCGTCGACATCGCTCGCCACCCTTGTCGATGCCGGCGGGACGTCTCAGTTCGCGGACGCGGACGTCATTGAGCTCTCGCACGTTCGCAAGGGAGATATCGATCTGCCCGGGGCGTCGTTCGTGGTCGGCACCGACGGCTCGACCCTCGGCGAGCTTGCGTCGTTTCTGGAGACGGCGCTCGGCATCGACGCGAGCGACACGGCCGTCGGATCGCCCGGCGTGACCATTGGTGATGGAGTGAGCGCCCCTGTCGGAGCGCTTGTCATCCGTTCGAACGCCGGCGACATCAACGCGCTGAACCTCGGCGCCACGTCCGTTCGCAACAGCACCAACGGGGCGGCGCCCTTCGCGTTCAGCACGACGCCCGCGACGGGCGAGGGGTTGACCACGACGTTTCTGACGTTCGATTCGCTGGGGACGCCCGTGGAAGTGCGTTTGCGGTTGGTTCGCGAATCGGAAACCGACGCGGGAAGCGTCTGGCGGTTTACCGCGGAGTCGGCCGGCGACACCAATCCGGGCGCGTTCATCGGCAACGGCACGATCAGCTTCGACCAGGATGGGCGGTTCGTGTCCGCCGACGGATCGGACCTTTCGATCGCCCGGTCGGCGACCGGCGCGGTGACGCCGTTGGCGTTCAGTGTCGATTTTTCCGGACTGACGAGCCTGACCGCGTCCGACGGGGAGTCGGAACTTCAAATGGCGTCGCAGGACGGATTCCCGGCCGGCACCCTCACGGCGTTTGAAGTCGATCAGAAAGGGGTCATCAGCGGAACGTTCGACAACGGGCAGAAGCAGGTGTTCGGGCAGGTTGCGCTGGCCACGTTCTCGAACAACCAGGGGCTCATCGCACAGAGTCAGAACACCTTCGCCGTCGGTGCGAATTCGGGGGCGGCGGTGATCGGTGCCCCGCTTGTGGGGTCGGCCGGGAGGGTCAACGCGCGGCAGTTGGAACTCGGCAACGTCGATCTGTCGCGCGAGCTTATCGGTCTTATCACGGCTTCGACGGGGTTCTCAGCCGCCAGTCGGACGGTCCGGACGGCGGATGATATGTTGCAGGAGTTGATGCTACTCGTCAGATAATCGCCCCGATCGGCGGGGTCAGCGTGAAGCGGGTGCGTGTATGGTCTTTCTGACACGTTTGAATAGCAAGAGCGTCGTGATCAACGCCGACCTGATCAAGATGATCGAATCCACGCCCGACACGCTCATCACGCTGATCAACGGTGATCACCTGATGGTGCTGGAGTCGGTCGAGGACGTGGTGGAGAAGGCGATCGACTACGCGCGACGGGTCCGGAACTTCCAGGTCGTCTAGCCCGTGGCACCGGTTTTCAACCGGTGGATTCCACGCATCCGTGAAGGCGCGGACGCTGGACGACGATATCACAGGTTACTGGAGGCGATGAGTCGTTCGCGCGTTCAGTGAGGTAAGCGTATGGATATCGCAACCCTAATAGGTCTGGTTACCGGGGTCTCCCTGGTCCTTTGGGCGATCATGTCCAAGGCCAACCTCTTGACCTTCGTCGACGGGGCGTCCTTCGCCATCGTGGGCGGCGGTTCGGTGGCCGCGGTCTTGATGTGCTATCCGCTCAAGAACGTTCTCGGGCTCGCTTCGGTGCTCAAAAAAACGGTCTTCACCAAGCCGCAGGATCCCAACACCCTGATTACGGATTTGGTCCGATATGCCGAGGTGGCGCGTCGCGACGGCATCCTGGCGTTGGAGAACGTCGTCGCGGAAATCAGCGACCCGTTCATCGTCGGTGGCATTCAGATGGCCGTCGACGGTACGGACCCGACGCTGGTCGAGCAGATGCTGATCAGTGAACTCGATTCGCTTTCCGACCGGCACGCGGACGGCAAGGGTTTGCTCGAGTCGCTCGGCAAGTACGCTCCGGCGTTCGGCATGATCGGAACCCTCGTCGGTCTGGTCATCATGTTGGGCGGCATGGACGATCCGTCGAGCATCGGTCCGGCGATGGCGGTCGCGCTGCTGACCACGCTGTACGGCTCGATGATCGCGAACATGTTCGCCCTGCCGCTGGCCGACAAGCTGGGCGTGCGGAGCCAGGAGGAACTCCTGCTCAAGTCGATCGTCATCCGCGGGATCATGGCGATTCAAGCGGGGGACAACCCGCGAATCGTGGAGCAGAAACTCAAGACGTTCCTTCCCCACCGCCTGCGCGGACCCGGTGAGGAAGACAAAGCCGCCGCCTAGGGACGCTTGCGATGGCCAAGAGAGAGAAGAAAGTTCCGCAGGGTGCGCCGGATTGGATGGTGACCTACGGCGACATGATGACGCTGCTGCTGTGCTTCTTCGTCATCCTGGTGTCGATGAGCGAGATGAAGAAGGACCAGAGGTTTCAGGAGGTCATGGACTCCATCCGCGCGGCCTTCGGCTACGACGGGAGCATCGGTGTCGTGCCCATAATGAGCACCAGCAAGAACAGTCTGGTCGAGCAATTGAACAACATCACCCTGCCCGATCGCGTCAAACACGAGGGCGATTCCGACGAAGAGGGCATCGACGGACGCGTGTTCCGCGTCACCAACGTTCGCGAGGGCATCAGCCTGCAGGTCGGCGGACGTATCAGTTTCGATCGATTCGGCGCGGAACTGAAACCGCAGGCCGCCGACCTGATCGCCAAGTTGGCGGCGAAGGTCGTCGGGCACAACACGATTATTCGCGTTCGCGGGCACGCGACCCTGGAACCGCTGCCGCCGGAGTCGCCGTTCCGCGATGCCATGGACCTGTCGATCGCTCGCGCTCGGGCTGTGGCCGACTCGCTCGAGCGCAGCGGCATCCGTCCGCAGCGGCTGCGCATCGTCGGGGTCGGCGACAGCGAACCGCTGGTCGCCCAAGCCTACACCGAGGCGCGGCGGGCGCTGAACCGGCGCGTGGAGATCGTCGTGACGGAGGCGGTCGTGGGCGATTATTCCGGCAGACCTGTTCAGACTGAAGAACGGGAGGAGCGCTATGGCGAAGAATGAACCCGACCGCAATGAGGAACTCAACGAAAGCGCCGGCCAAAAGAAGGGGCGTTTCAAGACGCTCGCCATCGTCGGCGGGCTCATGCTCGGCGAAGGCGCGTTGATCTTCGCGGTCATGAGTTTCGTGGCGGATCCCCCGGAGTCCACGCTCGCGGCCGAAGACGATCTGGCGACAAGCGATCCCTTCAATCTGGACAAGGAGACGGAGGTCGAGCTCTGCTCGGTCGATGCCTTCAACCGAAAAGAGGGCAAGCTGTTCGTCTATCACCTGCAGTTAGCAGCGCTGGTAGCGACGGAAGACGTTGAGACGGTCGACCGTTTCGTGAAGGCGCGAGAGGCGTCGATTAAAGACCGCGTGCAGGAGGTGATTCGATCGGCCGACCCCGCGCATCTGAACGATCCGGCGCTGGAGTTGATCAAGCGCCAGCTTCAGTTGGAACTGAACAACTTGCTGGGCGGACGGGAGCTGATTTCGAAGGTTCTCATCTCAAAAATGCTGCAGTCACGCACCAACCTTTGAGTGGTTTTGGATGCGGCTTCACGTCGATAGAGCAGGCGTATGACCGACGATCCACAGAACCAGGACCCGCAGGAGCCCGGGCAGGGTCCGGCGGAAGACCCGCCCGCGGGCGCGCCGGACTCGGCAGCATCGTCTCCCCAGGACGAGATCGATGCGCTGATGAACGCGCAGTCCGATTCGCCGGACGCGGGTGGTGCCGATGTCGGCGGTCCTGACGCTGGGAACGTGGATTCGCAGGACTCCACAGGTGGCGAGGACACGCCATCGGGCGAACAGCCGGTCGCGTCAGGGGTTCTCAACCAAGCCGACATCGACGCGGCGATGAACGCCCTACCGGATGACGCTCCGTCACCGCCCCTGCCCGACGCTGCCGAACCCGCGGCGGACTCCGGTGCTTTCGATCAAAGCGACATAGACGCGTTGCTCAACGCGGTGTCCCCGGACGCGGCGAACACGACGCCCCCCGCCGCCGGTGACACCGGCGAGTTGAGCCAGGCCGACATCGACGCGGCGTTGCAGGGTGCGTCGGAGGCGGCAGAAGCACCGGCGCCAGCGGCCGGTGATGGGGAGTTATCTCAAGCCGACATCGACGCAGCCCTGGCAGGGACCACGGCGGAAGCCGCGCCGGACACGCGACTCGATTCCGCGGGGCGGCCGTTTGACGAAGAGGCCGCCGCGATGGCCGCCGCCCTCGCCGAAGCCGCCGGTGAAGACGCAGCCGCCCCGGCCCCCGAAGTACCCGCACCCACGGCGGTTGACCTTCCCGATTTTGCGGCAGGCGCCACCGGCGATGACTCGCGCGATATCTCCATTCTTCGTGACGTCAACCTGAGCGTGCAGATCGAGCTGGGGCGCACGCACATGTACATTGAGGATGTCCTCAAGCTCGCAGAAGGCAGCGTCGTTGAACTCGACAACCTCGCGGGGGACCCTGTCGACGTGGTCGTCAACGGGCGGCTCGTTGCGCGGGGTGAAGTCCTTGTCCTCAGTGACAACTTCTGCGTTCGCATCAGTGAAATCGTTACGGGACCGCGAAATGTCGCAGTTGCCTGACTCGGACATTTACCGCTGCGCGCTTCGGGCATGCCTGACGGTGCTCGCCGCCGCGTGCTTCGCCGTAACCGCCGCCGCGGGCGACGAGCCTCCGGGTGGACCGGTCTTGGATACGTCGCCGAACGGTGCTTTGCAGATCGAACCGATCGCAGGCGAGGAACCTGTCGGTGTCGATGCCGTGGAGACCGATCGGCAGACGCCGGAGTTCGAGACGAAGCAGATACCGATCCGCAGATTCAGCGCGAACGCGGACCGGAACGAACGCCCATGGTATCGCAGCGGACTGATGTCGCTGGTTGTGGTTCTGGCTCTGGTCATGGTCGCGGCGTTCTTCGCGCGACGTTTCATCGGGTCGGCGCAGGCGCCTGGTGCGCGTGCCTTGAGTGTTCTCAGCCGGGTGGCCGTCTCACCCAAACAGAGCATTGCACTCGTTCAGATGGGCCGCCGATTCGCCTTTGTCGGCATTACCGCGGATCGAATGACGACGCTTCACCTCGTCGAAGACGCCGAGGAGTCCGCCGCGCTCAGGTCCGAGCTACGCCGCGACGTTGGCAGGAAGCGCGTGTTGCCGTTCGACGACGTTCTCGCCGGCGAACAAGGGGAGATGACCGCGCACGTGGAGTCGGCGCTTTCGCCGACTGCGCACTCCGCCCGCCAGGTGGCGCGCACGCGGGAGGACCTCAAGGGATTGTTGAGCACGCTCAGATCGTTCAGTCGCACCTCCGGATCAAGAGGGGCCGGGAGCGATTCGCCCGCAGGACGCACGGGGCGCTCACCCAAGGATCATCCTGACACCTTTTCCGGTGTCGCATAGGGCGCCCGGAGGGCGCCGCGGCAGCGCTGAGGAGTAGCGCGTTTTGACCGAGCATGGATGCTCAAAGTGCCTCTTGCGGTGGACCGCTCGCGCGGCGCTCGTTGCCGCCCTCTGCGCGCCCGGGGTCGCGCACGGGCAGGACGCGTCGTCGACCGCGTCCTTCGACAATCCCTACAACGTCCCCGACCTGCGCGGCGTGCTCCCTTCGGCCAAAGACGCCGAGGGCGTGAGCGTGACGCTCCAGATCCTCGTCCTGATGACGGTGCTCACCCTCGTGCCGTCCATCCTGGTGATGACGACGTGCTTCACGCGCATCCTCGTGGTGCTATCCCTACTCAGGCAAGCGATGGCCACGCCGCAACTCCCGCCCGGGCAGGTTCTGCTCGGGCTTTCGCTCTTCATGACCATTCTCGTCATGGGACCGACGTGGAGCCGTATCAACGCCGACGCACTCCAGCCCTATCTCAGCAACAAGATGTCCCAACGCGTCGCAACCGAAACGGCCGTCGGGCACATGCGACAGTTCATGTTCCGGCAGATCGATCGGAGCAACAACCACGAGGACATCTACCTCTTTCAGGAGTACGCGACGGGCAAGTCCGTGGCGGCCGACCAACCGCTCGTGCTCGGAGACGTTTCCACAACCGCGCTCGTGCCGGCGTTCATCCTCAGCGAGTTGAAGACCGCGTTCGTCATGGGCTTTCGGATCTACCTGCCGTTCCTCGTGATCGACATGGTGATCGCCTCGATCCTGATTTCGATGGGCATGATGATGTTACCGCCCGTGCTCATCAGTCTGCCGTTCAAGATACTCCTGTTCGTCCTTGCGGACGGATGGCATCTGATCGTGCAAACGTTGTTGTACAGTTTCGACAGCATGGTCGTCGTCTGAAGCGCCACGGCGCTGGCGACCGAAGGAGGACACTGCGATGGAACTCGGCTCCGCACTGGACATTGGACGTGAGGCGTTCTTCATGGCGCTCTCGACGTCCGCGCCCATCCTGCTCATTGGAATGGCCGTCGGACTCGTGATCTCGGTCTTCCAGTCCGTCACCCAACTCCAGGAGCAGACGCTGACCTTCGTGCCCAAGATCGCGGCCATGGTTGTCGCGGCCACCTACTTCATCCCGTGGATTGCCAACCGCATGCTGAATTATGCACAGGAGATGTTCGGCTCGCTTCCCTGATTCCGAAGCGCGATCTCCCAGGGGAGTCCGATCGGGATCGAAACGCTCCGTCGCGAGGTAACTGTCCGCAATGCCCACACGCGCCGTCGACATCACGCTGCTGCTGCCGCCGTTTCTGCTCATCCTCTTCCGCGTGGGCGGACTGACGCTGACCGCGCCCATTTTCAGCAGCACCGGTGTTCCCGCCCGTGTCAAGGCGGGGTTTGCGTTCGTGGTGTCGCTGATGATCGCGCCGATCGTCCTGCCGCGCGTGCCGCTGAACCTGCCGCTCGGCGAGGTTCTGGTCAGCGTGTTCGGCGAGTTGTTGATCGGGCTGATTCTGGGAATGAGTGTCGGGTTCGTCTTTCTCGGAACGCGACTCGCCGGCATGATCATCGCCCAACAGGCGGGCATCGCACTGGGGCGGGTCATCAATCCCATGATGGACGACCAGACCACCATCGTAGGCCAGGTGTACTTTCTCGTCACCCTGATGGTCTTCCTCGCCATCGGCGGGCATCGCGCCATGATGGCCGCCCTGCTCGACACCTACCGCACGATTCCCCCCGCGGGGTTCCGCATGAGCGAGTCGTTCCTCCCGCTTCTCGTAACATTGCTGACCAGCGCGTTCAAGCTGGCCATGAGAATGGCCGCCCCGGCGGTGATCACGCTTTTCATGGCGTCGCTGACGATGGGGTTGCTGTCGCGGACCATCCCGCAGCTCAACGTCTTGACCGTGGGGTTTGCGGTGCGCGTGCTGGCCGGTCTGACGATGGCGGCGCTGGCGCTGCCCTACGCGTTCGATCTGATCAACGAAGCCGTCGTCGACACGATCGTGATGTTTCGCGACGTGGTCGTAACGACCGGTGCCGGATGAACCGCGGATGGGAGACGAGACTCTGACGCAGTGTCTCAGAGATGATGTTGTTTTCCTGAACCGAGCCGCGACCGTCAGGGAGCGGTACCAAGCGTGTCTCCGCGTGCCCCCTCCCTTGCGGTCGGGGCTCGGAAAAATGCTATCCGGCTGAGACACCGCAGTGAGGAGCAAACGCGAGCATGGCGGATGATGCCGGCGACAAAACTGAAGCACCAACCCCGAGACGCCGCCGGGAGTCGCGTCAGAAGGGGCAGGTCGCCAGGAGCCAAGAGCTCAACGCCGCGGTCATGCTTCTCGGCGCGCTGGTCGGGCTCGCGCTGTTCGGCGGCGGCATCTGGCGGACGATGCTCGCCGTTATGCGCTCGGCGCTCGCCGGCAACGGTGACGCCACGCTGGACGCCGCGCTCGTGCTGGCGTCGCTGTCCGTCATCGACGTCGCCAAGGCGCTCGCTCCGCTGATGATCGCCATGCTGGTGGTGGGACTCGCCGTGCTCATCGGGCAGGTTGGATGGCTGCTTACGCTCGAGCCCCTGATGCCCAAGCTCGACAAACTCAATCCGATCAACGGGATCAAACGACTGTTCTCGCCCCACTCGCTGGTGCAGCTCGCCCAAAACGTAGTGAAACTGTCGATCATCATCGGCGTGGCGTGGCTGCTCGTTCGCGGCATTCTGGACAAGCTCCTCCACTCCCACGGGCTTGACTTTGCCTATCTCTTTCCGTTCGCCGCGAAACTCGTCTTCGAGGTCGGCATCAAACTCACACTGGTGCTGCTCGTGCTCGCGCTGGTCGACTACGTCTACCAGCGCTATCGACACGAGAAACAACTCAAGATGACCAAGGAAGAAGTCAAAGAAGAGATGAAACGTATGGAGGGCGATCCCGTAGTCAAGCGGCGGCGGCGAGAGGTGCAGATGCGACTCGCGGCCGCCCGCGTCAGCGCCGCGGTACCCCAGGCGGACGTCGTCGTCACCAACCCCACGCATTACGCGGTGGCCATTCGCTACGACCATCAGTCGATGGCCGCCCCGAAGGTCGTGGCCAAGGGTGCCGACTACCTGGCACAGAAGATCCGCGACATCGCCACCGCGTCGGGCGTGCCCATCGTGGAGAAGCCCCAGCTGGCGCGGATGCTGTTCGCTGAGGTGGAAGTGGGGCAGGAAATACCCGAGCGCTTCTACCGATTGGTCGCCGAGGTGCTCGCGTACATCTACGAAATGAGCGGACGAAGCATGGGTCCGGCGCCCGTACCCGTTGCGTGAACCGGTAGGGCGGGTTCCACCCGCCTTCTTACACCGCAACGCCAACGAGAATAAGGAACCCCGTGACAGCACGCGACCGAGTTGCAAATCTGAGCGACCTGAGACCGAAGGACCTCGTCAAGGCCATCGGGCGGCATTCGTCGGCCCTGCTCCCCATTTTTTCGCTGTGTCTCATCTTCGTCATGCTCGTGCCGCTTCCGCCGGCGCTGATGGACCTCCTGCTGGCGGCCAACATCACGCTCGGCGCCGTGATTCTGATGACCGTCATGTACATGGACGGACCGCTGGAGTTCTCGGCGTTTCCGTCGGTGCTCCTGGCGATGACGCTCTTCAGGCTCGTGCTGAACACCGCGACGACGCGTCTGATTCTCACCAACGCGAACGAAGGACCGGCGGCGGCGGGTCATGTCATTCGCGTCTTCGGAGAGTTCGTGGCGGGCGGTTCGCTTATCGTCGGTGTCGTCATTTTCGCCATCATCGTCATCATTCAGTTCGTCGTGATCACCAAGGGTGCCACGCGCATCGCCGAGGTCGCCGCGCGATTCACACTCGATGGGATGCCGGGCAAGCAGATGGCCATCGATGCCGATCTCAACGCAGGCATGATCAGCGAAGCCGATGCGCGGAAACGGCGCGACGAGATCTCGCGAGAGTCCGACTTCTACGGTGCCATGGACGGAGCGAGCAAGTTCGTCCGTGGCGACGCCATCGCGGGTCTGATCATCACCTTCGTCAACATTCTAGGCGGCATGTACGTCGGTATGGTGGAAGAGGGCATGGACCTGATGGAGACGCTCAGCGTCTTCACCACGCTCACCATCGGTGACGGGCTCGTGTCACAGATCCCCGCGTTCGTCATCTCGATCGCGGCCGCACTCATCGTGACCCGGTCCGCGTCGCGCAACAATCTCGGAACCGAGCTCGTCCAGCAGCTTACCAATCAGCCTATCGCGCTGGGGCTGGCCGGCGTTTTTCTCCTCGTGCTCGCGATGACGCCGCTGCCCAAGCTGCCGCTCATCGGACTGGCCGGCGCGACCATCGCCATCGGCGTCACCGTCAGCCGATCGCAGAAAGCGGCCGCCGCGAGTCAGGTGGCGGCCAAACGCAAGGAAGCGATGCCGGCCGATCGCCCCGAACAACTCATCCTGCCCGATCCCATGGAACTCGAAGTGGGTTACGGGCTGATCCGACTCGTGGATCGCAAGCAGGGCGGCGATCTGCTCGACAGAATCACCAACATGCGCAAACAGATCGCGCAGGAGCTTGGCGTCGTCGTCCCGCCGGTTCGGATTCGGGACAACATCCAACTCCAGCCCAACGGCTACCGCATCAAGATGAAGGGCAACGGCATTGCGGAGGGAGAAGCGCTGCCCGGACATCTGCTGGCCATCGATTCCGGAACCGTCTCGGACCGGGTTCACGGTGTCGACACCACCGAACCGTCCTTCGGACTTCCGGCCGTCTGGATCGCCGAAGACGCGCGCACCCAGGCCGAGCAACGCAACTACACCGTTGTCGAGGCGTCGGGCGTTCTGTCGACGCACCTCACCGAGACGATCAAACGCCACTCCGACGAACTCCTCTCCCGAAACGAGGTCAACCGCCTGCTCGACACCGTCAAAGAACGCTCGCCGAAACTCATCGAGGAGATCATCCCGCAGGTCATCAAACCCGGCGAAGTCCAGAAGGTGCTGCAACTTCTGTTGCGCGAACGTGTGCCCGTCCGAGATCTCGAGACCATCCTGGAGACACTCGGCGACTGGGCGCCACGCACCAAGGACCCCGACGTGCTCGTGGAATACGTCCGGGCGGCGCTCGCTCGAACCATCTGCGAACTTTATCGAAACGCCAACGGTGGTGTCGCCTGCATCACGCTCGACCCGGTGCTCGAGGAAACCATCGCGGCGCATCTCGAAACGAACGAACGCGGCACGTTCTGGGCCATGCCGCCGAACCTCCAAAACCGGATCGCCGAGTCGATCCGATCCGAAATCGAACGCGTGATTCCGAGCATGGAAGGGCAAACCCCTATAGTCCTCTGTGCTCCCAGAATTCGATTGTGGGTACGTCGCATGATGGAGGGGTCTTTGCCCCATGTGCCGGTGCTGTCTTACAACGAGATTGTCCGCGGGGTCGGGATCGAGACACGCGGCATGGTGGTGGTGAGCGATGAATCCTAGGAAGTTCCGTGCCAAAACGATGGGCGAGGCGTTGGCCAAGGTCAAACGCGAGTTGGGTCCCGACGGCGTCATCCTGCACACCCGCACCTACCGAGAAGGTGCCGTGCTCGGCTGCGGCGGACGCGACATGGTAGAAATAACGGCTACAAGTGACGTTTCTTGCTTGCGAGTGCCACAGCGCGACGCTAGCGTACGACGTAGCTCAGGGCGAGCCACCGTGGCGGAAGGAGCAACCCCTGTGGCACCGGAGAAGCGCACCCATTCCGGTAGTGCCGAGTTGTCGGCACTGTCGAGCGAGGTG
>JAJDDR010000450.1 GCA_029260255.1 Phycisphaerae bacterium | reverse complement strand
GTGGGCGTCGTGAAGTACGGCGGCGGCAAGACGGCCGCGCTGGCCGACTGGCAGATGCTGGGAAAGACCGGGACCGCGGAGGTGCCCTACGCCGACAAGCCGGGGTACGAACCCGACGTGTACAACAGTTCATTCATCGGTGCGGCTCCGGCGCGCGCCCCGCGGTGCGTGGTGCTGATGACAATTCACAAGCCGAACTCGAAGATAAGTTACTACGGATCGCGGGTTTCGGCGCCGGCGGTGGGGCGGATCATGGCTGAGGCGTTGGCGTATCTGGAGGTTCCGCCGGACCCCGAGAGTGCGGACCCGTGACTTGACGGGCGTGTGGGTGCATCCATTCCGGGTGGCACGCCCACGGTTGCGTGGGCATGCCACCCGACACCCTGGGCGCGTCGCGTGGAACTGGAATGTCGTGACACGGGCTTGTGAGCGAGTAGAATCGACGGCTAACGATGAGCGTGGTGGGTGGAAGAAACAATTGTAGTGCTGTTCTCTCCGATCTGCTGGTGGCAGCCGGAATCTCGCCATTGGCAATGAATGGCGTGGACCCTTCGGAGGTTCGTGTCAGCGCTCTGGTCGACGATTCTCGCGACGTTGAACCTGGTAGTTGTTTTGTTGCGATCTCGGGCGCGCGCGCCGACGGCGATGCCCACATCAAGGAAGCGATTGGCAGGGGCGCGACGGCCGTGGTCAGCGGTCGTCCGGCTGAGGTGCCGGCGGGCGTGTGTTGCGTTCGGGTTGTTGATGCGCGGAGTGCGTTGGCGCGTCTTGCCGCGGCGTATCACGGATTCGCGCCGGGACAGCGTCACTCGGGCATGCGTATGATCGGTGTGACGGGGACCAACGGCAAGAGCACGACTTGCGCGCTGCTGCGCGGGATCCTGCGTGCGGCCGGGCATTCGACGGCGCTGCTGGGGACGATCCACTACGACCTGGTGGGCGAGGAGCGACCGGCACCGTGGACCACGCCTCCGCCGTTGGCGTTGTACTCGGCGCTTTGTGTGGCGGCTCGTCACGGCGCGACGCACGCGGTGATGGAGGTCTCGAGCCATGCGCTGGCGCAGTCCCGGTGTGATGGGCTGCGGTTCGGCGTTGGGGTGTTCACCAACCTGTCGGGCGATCACCTGGACTACCACGGAGATACGGCGTCGTACTTGAGGGCCAAGAAGCGTCTGTTCGACATGTTGGACGGTGACGGCATGGCGGTGGTGAACTTCGACGATGACCGGTCGTCCGAGATGGTGTCGGGCTGCCGCGCGGCGGTCGTTCGGTTCGGGTTGGAAGTGGGTGCGGACGTCCGGGGCGAGATTCGGGGGTCGACGGCCGATGGCAGTCGGTTTGCGATTCGGAGCAAGTGGGGTGACACGGATGTGGCACTACATCTGGCAGGGCGACACAACGTCTCCAATGCGCTGGCTGCGGCGGGCGCGGCGCTGGCGCTGGAGGTGGACCTCGACGTGGTACGTCGCGGGCTGGAATCTGTTGAGCGTGTGGCCGGTCGGCTGCAGCGGGTTGATACGAACGGTCGTGGTTTCAGCGTCTTTGTGGACTACGCGCACACGGACGATGCGCTGGTCAACGTGCTGCGTGCGGTACGCCCGTTGACGGAGAAGCGGCTGATCTGCGTGTTCGGATGCGGTGGGGATCGCGACCGGAGCAAGCGTCCGCGGATGGCGCGTGCGGTGGCCGCGCACGCCGATTCTGCAATCGTGACGAGCGACAATCCTCGCTCCGAGGATCCGATGGCGATCATCGAGGACATTCGATCGGGTTTCTCGCTCGGGGCGCGTTGCGCGGTCAGCTTGGAGCCCGACCGGCGTGTGGCGATCGAGCGGGCGATGCGGACGGCGGGGCGCGGCGATACGGTTCTGATCGCGGGCAAGGGTCACGAGGATTACCAGATCGTTGGTGACACGCGCCGGCACTTTGACGACATCGAAGTGGCGACTGCGGCGCTGGCATGCTTGGAGGTGTCCGGCTGATGGTTCCCATGCCGCTCGATGAAGTTGTCGCGGTGATCGGCGGTCGTGGGGTCGGCGCGGCGTCGCACGAGATGGTGAGAGGCGTTTCCACGGATTCCAGGACGTGCCGCGCCGGGGACGTGTTTTTTGCGATTCGCGGGGCGCGGTTCGATGGCAGCCTGTACGTCGAGGACGCGCTGGGCGCGGGCGCGGTGGCGGCGGTGGTCGATCGGCGCAGGGAGTCGGGCGGCGGACCGGTGGTGTTGGTACGCGACGTGGTGGCGGCGCTCGGTCGACTGGCGTCTCATCATCGCGCGGGGCGGGCGGCGCGGGTGATCGCGGTCACGGGCAGCAACGGCAAGACCACGACGAAGTGTATGGTGGACCATGTGTTGCAGGGCAAGTTGCAGGGGCGCGCGGCGCCGAAGAGCTTCAACAACGCGATCGGCGTTCCGCTGACGCTGCTCTCGATGCAGACGGGGGATGACTATCTGGTGGTCGAGATCGGGTCGAACGCGCCGGGGGAGGTGGCCGCGCTGGCGAAGATGGCGGCGCCGGATATCGGTGTGGTGACGTCGATCGGCGAGGCGCATCTGGCGGGGCTCAATGATCGTAGCGGGGTGGCGATGGAGAAGCTGTCGCTGTTCGATCACATCGGCGCGGGCGGGATGGGCGTGGTCAACATTGATGATGCGGATCAGGCCGGGGTCGCGAAGTCGGTGGTCGCGCGATCCTGCCGGAACATCGTCGGGTTCGGGGTTGGCGCGTCGGCGGACGTGCGGGTGTCGGAAATCGAAAGCGACGTTGATCGCACGGCGTTCACGATCAACGGTCGTTACCGCGTATCGCTTCCCGTTCCGGGTCGGCACAACGCGTTGAACGCTGCGGCCGCGTTTGCGGTTTGCCGGCGAATGAAGCTGGAGCCTGAGGAAATCGTCGAATGTCTGTCGACGTTTCAGCCGCCGGAGATGCGCCTGAACGTGACGCGCGTGGGGAATCTGACGCTCATCGACGATAGCTACAACGCGAATCCTTCGAGCGTTCGGGCGGCGGTGGACGTGTTGCGATCCGCAGTGGGGCGGCGGCGCGTGTTCGTCGGTGGGGAGATGCTCGAACTCGGCGGGCAGTCGAAGACGTTGCACGAGCAGGTCGGTCGGGCCATCGCCGAGGCCGGGGTCGGTCTTCTGGTGGCGATCGGCGATCACGGTCCGGATGTGATCAGCGGTGCCCATTCGGTGACGCATCACCTGCCGACTGTCTATTATGCGGATACGGACACGGCGTGCGCGGATCTTCCAAACTGGCTGCGCGAGATGGACACGGTTCTGATCAAGGGTTCTCGGGGATCGCAACTCGACCGCGTGGCGCACAGCGTGCGTGCGGCGTTTGCGTGAGGGGTGGAGTGGTCCGGCATGATCGCGGCTATCGGCAGTGGAGTGAAAGACGTTGCTATACCATCTGTTCCGATCGCTCCTCGGCGGGCAGCACTACGCCTACGAGAACCCGCTCTTTCGCGGGGCATGTGCGGCGTTGTTCTGTTTCGTGCTCACGTTGCTGATCGGGCCGTTCTTCATCCGCCAGTTGGTTCGTTTGAAGTTGGGAGACACGCCGGAATTCGACCACGCGGAACTCAACGAATTGACGGCCGACAAGAAGAACGTTCCGACGATGGGCGGGGTGATCATCCTGGTAGCCGTCGTCGCGGGCGTTGTGCTGTTCGCCGATCCGTCCAACTTCTACGTTCAGATGGGCATCGTGTGTCTCGTCTGGCTGGGCGGGGTGGGCGCGATGGACGACTGGATGAAGCTGACCGGGCACAAACGCGGGCGGACGCGCGACGGGCTGAAGAGCTACGAGAAGCTCCTCTTTCAGATGGGTCTGGGGGTGATTCTCGGATTCTTCATCTTCAGGCACGGTCAGCACATGTCCAACTTCGCCGAGGTCGGTGCGGTGGGGCAGCGGTATTCGATCGAGTCCTATCGCGTGCTCATGGTGCCGTTCTACAAGTCAGGCATCTTGCTGGGCACGGGGGCGTTCATGACGGTGACGGTCTTGGTGGTGGCGGGCACGAGCAACTCGGTGAACCTGACCGACGGTCTGGACGGTTTGGCATCGGGATGCGTCGCGCTGTGCGGCGTGGTGTTCATGATTCTCAGCTACGTCGCGGGGACGGCGGAACTGGCGTCGAAGCTGTTGATCCCGCACGTGCCGACGAGCGGCGAACTGACGGTGTTGTCGGGATGTGTGTTGGGGGCGAGTCTGGGTTTTCTGTGGTTCAACTGTTACCCGGCGAAGGTGTTCATGGGCGACACCGGCTCCCTGCCGCTGGGCGGGCTGATTGGATACATCGCCATCGTGACGCGGCAGGAGTTGATGTTGCTGATCGTCGGTGGCGTTTTTGTGATTGAGGCGGTCTCGGTGATTCTGCAGGTTGGGTACTTCAAGCTGACCGGAGGAAAGCGGCTGTTTCTGATCGCGCCGATTCACCATCATTTTCAGCTCGGCAAGTGGGGCGAGCCGCAGACGGTGACGCGGTTCTGGCTGCTGGGGGCGGTGTTTGCGATGTTTGCGTTGGCCACGATCAAGCTGCGGTAGCCGGTGGGCGAAGCGTGCGTGCGGGATGTCAAGGATGACGAAGATACGCGGCGAAAACTTCAGACTCGACGGTCCGGCGACGGGTCTGATCGTCGTTGCGGGGGCGCTCATGACGCTGGGCGTGGTCATGCTGTGCTCGACGGGCGCTACGCTGGATCGTTCGGTGTTCGACTCGGCATCGTGGCGGACGCCCCCGCTGCGACAAGCGGCGTTCGCCGTGGGGGGCGTTCTGGTGATGCTCGCGGGAGCGCGGATCGGTCCGCGTTTTCTCGCTTGGCGATCGGGTTCACTGCTGCAGCCGGCCGTGCTGTTGTTACTGGTGGCGGTCGGGCTGCTGGTGGCGGTTTGGAGCGTGCAGTTTGGTCACGCCAGCCACGGCAAGAATCGCTGGGTCACGTTGGGCGGGTTGACGTTTCAACCGTCGGAGGTGGCGAAGTTCGCCTTGATGGCCTTCCTGGCGGCGTTCCTGACGCGAGCGTCGAAGCGGCGCCCGGGGGAGAAGCCGGATCTTTGCATAGCCATCGTCGCGATCGCTGCCGTGTGCTGTTTGATCGGCGTGGAGGATTTCGGCACCGGCGTGCTGGTTGGCGCGGTGGCGGCGTGCATGATTGTTGTACGCGGCTGTACGCTCGGCACGGTGGCCGCGTGGGCCGTTCCGGTGGTGGTGGCGTTGTACTACATGGTCGTATCGCAGTCGTACCGTGTGGCACGGATGTTCTCGTTCATCGACATTTGGGACGATCCGCACGAAACGGACTATCACGTCGTGCAGTCGCTGGCGGCGATTGCGTCGGGGGGGTGGACCGGTCGCGGGTTGGGAGCGGGGTTGGCCAAGTATGACTACCTGCCGGAAGCGCAGACGGATTTCATCTTCGCGATCATCTGCGAAGAGACGGGGCTCATCGGCGGGGCGATGGTGATTCTTCTGTACGTGGTGCTGGTTCTATTGGGGTTGCGGGTGATGCGGCGTGCGGTGTCGAACGATGGCGGTTTTTCTAAGCTGTTCGCGTTCGGCGTGACGATCACGATCGGTTTTCAGGCGGTGATGAACGTCGCCGTGGTGACGGTTGTGGCGCCGACCAAGGGCATCGCGCTTCCGTTGGTGTCGGCCGGCGGTTCGGGCGTGTTGTGTTTCTGTGCGGCCATCGGTCTGCTCGCGGGCACGTCGCGGCCGCTCGTGGCGTCGTCGTCGGCGGATGAAGGGGAACTGTTGACGTGTGTTCGTCCGGGGCTGCTGAGCGGAGTGGGTTCGTGAAAGCGGGACAGGATCAACCGTTGTTTGCGTTCGCCGGCGGCGGCACGGGCGGGCATCTTTACCCGATGCTGAGCGTCGCGGTCGAGATTCGCAAGCGCGTCCCGGAGGCGCGATTGGTGTTCTTCACGACGAATCGTGCGATCGACGCGCGCGTGATTCGATCGGTCTTGGCGGAGGCGGATGTGCGGATCGTCCCTCAGCCGGTTCAGCCGATGCCGAGCGGGATTCGCGGTGTGCCCGGGTTTGCCGTGGCGTGGCGCCAGTCGATCAAGTTGAGCAAGCGCGTTCTTGGCGTCGACATCCCCGAGGTGGTGGTTGGAAGCGGAGGGTATGGAAGTGCGCCAGCGGTCTGTGTTGCTGCGAGGTTGGGGATTCCGACGGCGCTTCTGAATCCTGACGCGATACCGGGGAAGGCGAACCGTTTCCTGGCGAGGAAGACGGACGTCGTCTTTGCGCAGTGGGCGTTCTCGGAACTACACTTTTCACGGGCCGCACGGGTGTTGACCGTCGGGTGCCCGGTCCGGGCGGGCTTTGCGACCGCCGAGCGTGCCGACGGTGTGAAGCGTTTCGGACTCGATGCGGAGAAACGCACGTTGGTGGTTACCGGCGCGTCGCAGGGGGCGCGATCGATCAACCGCGCGGTCGTGTTGGCGCTGGAGGAGACTCGTCGCCTGGACGGCTGGCAGTACCTTCATCTGGCCGGTCCGACCGACGCTGACTTGGTGCGAAAAGTCTACGAATCGGCGTGCGTGCCCGCGAAAGTGGTTGCGTACACGGACGAGATGCCGGCGGTGCTGGCCGCGGCGGACCTGATCGTGACGCGGGCCGGTGCATCCACTCTGGCGGAAATCACAGCGATGGGCGTGCCAGCGGTTCTGCTACCGTATCCGCACCACAAGGACAGGCATCAGTACGTCAACGCCGCGATGCTGACGGAGGCGGGTGCCGCTTGCATGGTCTCAGACGACGCGGACGGTAATAAGACGGGCGCGGCGCTCGGGCGCACTCTCTTGTCGATCATGTCCGATCCGGATCGTCTGGAGCAAATGTCACAGGCGACCGCGGAGCTCGGTGAACCTGTTGCATCTGAAAAAATCACAGATGTCTTGTTCGGGTTGATCGGGCGGCGTCCGGGCGGCGTGGGCGGCGGCGGTAGTCTATTGCACCAAGGTGGAGAACGGGGCGAGAATGGCGGGGGAGAAGAAGGTGATTCCGGTGCCGGAACTTCGATCGAAGCCGCGGCGTAGTTGTTGTGCGCGCTTTGGGTGCGATCGTGCCACGGTCCGGCACTGACTGACGGCGATGGAGCGCGAGGGCGCGTCGAACGATACGTTCGGCGGGCGATGACAAGGACGGTCAAACCCCTCAGGGCGGGCGCCGCAGCGGCTCCCGCAAAAAAGGAGCGGCATGCCAACAATCGAGGTCGGTACGAAAGCCCAGACGGTACGGCGCAGGCGTCGACCGCGGCAGAAGGAGATTGCTTTTGACAACGCGGGGGTCCACATGATCGGGATCGGCGGTTGCGGCATGCGCGCCGCGGCACGCCTCCTGATGCGTTGTGGCGCCCGGGTCAGCGGGTCTGACCGCGCGGCGTTTGAGGAGTACGGCAGCCTGACCGAATTCGGCGCCAAGGTGCACATCGGTCAGTGCGCGTCCAATGTGCCCGAAGACGCGGGGCTGGTGGTTGTCAGCGCGGCGGTTCCCGAATGGAACGAAGAGCTTGTAGCTGCGCGCGCGCAGGGCTGCCGCGTCATCAAGTATGCCGAGTTGCTGGGTGAATTGATGCAACTGCGCACCGGCGTGGCGGTTGCCGGCACGCACGGCAAGAGCACGACCGCGGCGCTGGCGGCGTATCTGTTTCGCGCCGCCGGTCTCGACCCCTCGTACGTCATTGGAGCCAACGTGCCGCAGCTGGGCGGTGGTTCCGGTGTCGGGATGGGCGAGCATTTCCTGGTCGAGGCGTGTGAGTTCGACCGCTCGTTTCTCCACTTGCGACCGCGTCAGGCGGCGATCCTGAACATCGAGGCGGACCATCTTGATTGCTACGGCGACCTGGGTGAGATCGTCGAGGCGTTTGCCGAGTTCGCAAACGGCGTTTCGCCGGAGGGGTTGATCGTGGCGGAGCACGGCAGCCCGACGGTTGGTGACGCCGTTGGGGGCGCCTCGGCGCGCGTCGAGACGTTTGGGTTCGAGGCGGGCGCGACATGGCGAGCGATCAACGTGGAACTGGATCGTGGGCGCTACGCGTTTGACGTGACGTTTGAGGATCAGCGTCTGTTTCGCTCATCGCTGGGCATCGCCGGTAAACACAACGTGTCCAACGCGCTCGCGGCCATCGCGCTGGCGTGGAACGCCGGTGCGACGCGCGACGCGCTGTCCGACGCGCTGCAGACCTTCGAGGGTGTCGATCGGCGGATGAGTCATCGCGGCACGTGTTCCGGCATCACGGTGATCGACGACTACGCCCATCATCCGACGGAGGTTCGCGTCACTCTGGAGGCCGTCCGCGCGCGGTATGCGCCGCGTCGCGTTTGGGTCGTGTTTCAACCGCACCAGCACTCGCGGACGCGCCTGCTGATGGAGGAGTTCGCGCGCAGTTTCGGTGCGGCTGACGAGATCATCGTCCCGGACATCTATGGCTCGCGCGACAGTGCGACGGAGGTTCGGCGGACGGGGTCCGAACTCCTGGCCGCGCGAATCGGCGCCAACGGCGGCAAGGTGCGATACGTTCCATCGATGGACGATGTCGCGGATTGTCTGGAGCGTGAGTTGGTCGGCGGTGATCTGGTGGTCACCATGGGCGCGGGGGATGTTTGGAAGTTGGCCAATGAACTGGTTGAACGACTTCAGCGGAAAGATTGAGCCCGACGCTCCGCTTGCGGATCGGACGTGGTTCAAGCTGGGCGGCAACGCCCGCTGGCTGGCGACGCCGGCGTCGACGCGCGAACTCGCGGATGTTCTGCGTCTGGCGTCGGAGCATGGGGTGAGTGTCAAGGCGCTGGGTGCCGGCGCGAACGTTCTCGTTCGTGATGACGGTTTCGACGGCGTCGTGGTTCGCCTCGATCAGGAAGCGTTTACGGCGGTGCGTTTTGACGGCGAGCGCGTCCATGCCGGTGGCGGAGCGAATCTCATGCACCTCGCCCACCGGTGCGCGCAGCGCGGGCTGTCCGGACTCGAAGCGGTGGCCGGGATTCCGTCGACCGTCGGCGGGGCGATTCGGATGAACGCCGGTGGAAGGTACGGTGAGATTGCGGAAGTCGTCGAGGAGGTTTGTATGGTCGATTCGACGGGTCGCGTTCATGCCCGCCGGCGCGACGAGCTGGCTTTCGGATACCGGTCGTCGAACATCGGCGGTGATGTTGTCGTGTCGGCGTGCTTTCGCCTGCGTCAATCGGATGCCGCGTTGACGCTGGCGGAATTCAGGCGCATCTGGGCCGAGAAAAAAGAGAGTCAACCCATGGCCGAGCGCAGCGCGGGCTGCATCTTCAAGAACCCATCCGGATGCTCGGCCGGTGCGCTGATCGACGCCGCCGGGCTGAAGGGCAGTGCGCGCGGTGGCGCCTCGGTATCGACGCGGCACGCCAATTTCATCGTGACGCGTCCGGAAGCGCGGAGCGCGGACGTACTTGAAGTGATCGACCACGTGCGCGACGTCGTCGCGTGCCGGTACGGGATCGGGCTGGAACTGGAGATTGACGTCTGGTAGCCGCCGAGGCGGCGGTGCGCAGCGTAATCAGGAGTATGACGATGACGCGAACATTGACGGAAGCCGGTGCAGGGACGCCGCCGGCACAGCGTCTGAGCTCGTTGGACGTTACGGTTCTCGCGGGTGGACCGAGCGTCGAGCGTGAGGTGAGTCTGGAGAGCGGCAAGATGGTGCGCGACGCGCTGAAACGTCTCGATCACCACGCCATCATGCTCGATATACGGGAAGACGATCTGACCGCGCTGAGCGTGCCGGCGGATGTGGTCTTCATCGCGCTGCACGGCACGTTCGGGGAGGACGGCACGTTGCAGCGCACTCTGGAGGAGCGCAACATCGCCTATACCGGCAGTGATGCAGGGGCGTCGGCGCTGGCGATGGACAAGGTTAACACCAAGACGCGGCTTATCGAGCGGGAAATTCCGACGCCGCTGTTCGACCTGGTCAAGGCGGGGCGGGTGGCGCAATGTGCGGAGGAACGGGAGCTGCCGGCGGTGGTCAAGCCCCGCGCCTCGGGCAGCAGCGTTGATACCTTCATCGCGCGGGACCGTTCGGCACTGGCGGCGGCGTTGGAGACGGTCGTCTCGCGGTACGGGTCGGCGCTGGTCGAACGCTACATTGACGGTCCGGAACTAACGGTCGGCATCCTTGACGGCGCCGCGCTGCCGGTCTGCCAGATTCGTACGAAGCGCGAGTTCTACGACTACGACGCCAAATACGTCGACGACGACACCGAGTACCTCTTCGACATCGACCTGCCGGGAGAGTTGCTCGCCCGCGTGCAGGAGTTGAGCGTACGGGCCAACGACGCCATCGGCTGCCGCGATTTCGCACGTGTGGATTGGATGATTGACGGGGAGACGCTCGATCCGTATCTGATCGAGATCAACACGATTCCGGGATTCACGAGTCACTCGTTGCTTCCGAAGTCTGCGGCGCAAGTGGGTGTGTCGTTCGACGACTTGTGCCAGAGGGTCGTCGAACTCGGCATGAAGCGGGCAAGCGACTGATCGAGCGGGCATGAGTAGGTTCAAGTCGAACAAGACACGACGCAAGCGTCGATCGCCGGCGAAACCAGCGGCGACCGATCGCGCGCCTTGGCGTGGGCGCGCCGCGCTCGGCGTGCTGCGGCGCGTCTGGATCGTCGTGCTGATCGCCGCCGGCGTTTGGGGTATCGATCGACTCGAGGGATACGTTCGCGGTCGACCTGAGTTTCGCCGGAGCGCCAGAATCGTCCTCACCGACGCCCCCGATGATTTGCATGATCGCATCTTGGAAGTGATCGCTCCGCGCACGGGCGGTTCGTGGGCAGATCCCGGTCTCTGCCGCGGCATCGCCGAGGCGCTGGATGCGTCCGCCTGGGTGCGCGAGGTCCGGCG
>JAJDDR010000449.1 GCA_029260255.1 Phycisphaerae bacterium | reverse complement strand
GTCGAGAATGTTGGGGGACCGCCCGGATACGCTCAGTGCCCAAACCACGTCTCGATCGGTGACCAGCCCGTCGACCTGCCTGGTGAAGAGTTCGCCGGCGCCGAGATCGTTGGCGATGGCGGTCAGGCAAGAGGTGTCGGTCGTCAGTGCGATGGCCGGCAGGGCACGCCGATCGCGTTTGAATCGGCCGAGCAACTCAGCGGCGATGTGTTGCGCGTCGGCCGCGCTGCCGCCGTTTCCGAGTACGAAGATTTTTCCACCGGAGCGGATCGCCTCGACCAGAAGTGTCGCGACGGATTCAAGCAGCGAGACCTGCCCGTGCAAACTCTCAATCGTATGGAGATGCTCATCGATCTGGTTGTCCATACCGCTCATCTAGGAATGTCCGTTGCGAATTCGTTGCACGATTGATGTCGTGCTGTAGTCGCCGACCATCGGAATCATCCGCACGCGCCCGCCGTTACGTTCTACGAAATCAGCTCCGACGACGCCTTTGCCCGCCCAATCCTCGCCCTTGACCAACACGTCAGGGCGGATGCGCTCGATTAGCGATTGAGGTGTCGGTTCGTCGAAAACGACCACGTAATCCACGCTTTCGATATGGCTGAGCATCGTTGTACGAAAACTCTGATCGTTGAACGGTCTGTCCGATCCCTTGCCCAACTGTCGCACACTGGAGTCGGAGTTCACGGCGACCACCAGCAGGCTTGCTTCGTCCCGAGCCTTGGCCAGCAGGTCGAGATGGCCGGGGTGCATGATGTCGTAGACACCGTTCGTAAACGCCACGGTTTCGCCGCGGTCGCGTCGCAGGTTGAGCTCGGCCGCAAGATCATCAATGGTCCGCAGCTTCCCGTTGCGGCGCCGGTGCTCGATGCGGAGTTCCGCCAGCATCTCGTCGGCCGCGATCGGTACGCAACCGAACTTTTCCACTTCCAGCCCGCCCGCGATGTTGGCCAATCGCACTGAGTCCTCGAACGACGCCCCGGTCGCGATCGCGGCAGCCAGGCAAGCGAGGACCGCATCGCCGGCGCCTGTGTTGTCATAGACGCTTCTGGGCCGCGTCGGAATGTGAACGGACGCACCGTCGGCGGGTACGACCACCGCCCCGTCGCGGTCGAGGGTGACGGCCAGGCACTCGACACCCCAATCCGCCGGAAACCGCCCGGCAGCGGATACAACGGCCTCGGGCGACTCGAAAGCGCGGCCCGCGACGAGCTCGAGTTCGCTACGGTTCGGCGTGATCATCGTCGCGCCACGATATCGTTCGTAGCTGGTGAGGCGCGCCGGATCAACGATGACGGGTTTTCCCGCCAGGCGGGCGGCTTGCGCGATCGCCGCGACCAGTTCTCGCGTGATGACACCCTTGTCATAGTCTTCGATGCAGACAACGTCGGCGTCATCGACGGCTTGCAGGACGAATCCCTCGAGCCGGTCCGACACCGCCGGCGGAAGGGCGTGGGTCGACTCCTCATCGAATCGCAGCAGTTGCTGGCGGTGGCGATGCTGTGCCAGGCCCACAAAACGGGTCTTGGTACACGTGTTTCGATCATCGGTGACGACGAATCCGTCGCAGTCGACGCCCAGAGTGACGAGAAGGTCTCGCAAGTCTCGCCCCGCAGCGTCATCGCCGACGGCGCCGGCGCAGTACACGCGCGCGCCCAATGCCCGAAGGCAGGCGGCGACGTTGGCACTGCCGCCCACACGCTGATCCCGCTCGACTGCCCGCAGGACGGGAACGGGGGCCTCGGGGCTGATGCGCTCGGCGTCGCCGTACATGTACCGATCAAGGATCAAGTCCCCGACCAGCAGGATGCGTCGCTCGGCGAACGACCGCACGATTTCTGTCAGATGGGCGATCATGGACTCACCACCGGCGCAGCACGGACGGACCAAAACAGGGCGTATGCTATGTCCCGCGCGGACGGCGTGTCAACGGTCGAAACATGCCCACGCAAGCGCGGGCATGCCACCCGGAATGGGATGCGGTCGCGATCTCGCCGAGTCAAACGCACGCGAACGGGTCCCGATCCGACTCGCTCACCGTCACGTCCAACGCAGGCAGCCGCTCGACAAGGGCGCCGGCGAACGGGGCCAACACCGGCCGCTCGCTGGACCAGTGCCCGAGCGCCACCGCGGAGCAACCATGGCGATCGATGGTCAAGGCGTCGTGATGACGAATCTCGCCGGTGATGATGACATCGTGCTTGCCCAGCGGGAGATTAAAGGGGAGCGATCCGGCGGCGCCGACGCAGATCACGGCGCGCGTCACACGCTGTTGGGGCGCGCCGACGATGTGCGTGTATTTCGCCCCGACGGCCTTTTTCAGGCGCCGGGCGAGCGCGGCCAGGGTGATGGACTTGGGCAGATCGCCGAATCTCCCAATGCCGCGCTGCGGCACTCCCCGCAGCGGGTAGATATCGAATGCGGGTTCATCGTAGGGATTCGCGCGGCGCAAAGCGTCAATCACGTCCGGCAGGGCAGTTCGGGGAGTTACCACCTCAACACGAATCTCGTCAACGGTCTCCGTGCGTCCGGCTCGCCCGATGACCGGATTGGTTGATTCCGTACCGCGAAACGTCCCCGTCCCCGGAATACGGAAGCTGCACTTCTCGTAGCCCCCAATCCACCCCGCGCCTGCTTGGAACATCGCGTTTGCTATGAAATCGGCGTGCTCCGCGGGAACGAAAACGACCACCTTGCTGTCGCCCTCGACTTCGCCGCCGGTGAATTCGATAGGCCGGGTGTCGGTGATGCCGCACAGATCGGCGATTCGGTCGTTCGTGCCACCCTCCGCGGCGTCCAACGCCGTGTGTACCGAATAGACCGCGATTCCCTTCTCGATGCAGCGGAACATCAGCGTCGAGGTGTCGGGACCTGGTGCGGTCAGCCGGCTCGCGGGCTTGAACAGCGGCGGGTGGTACGCCATGACGAGTTGCACGCGTTTTCGTACGGCCTCGGCGAGCACCGCGGGCGTCAGGTCGATGCACAGCAGGACGCGCCGGACGGATGTGTCGCGGTCGCCGGCGAGTAGTCCGACGTTGTCCCAACGCTGTGCCAAACGCAGCGGAGCCATCGCATCCAGCGCCTCGCACACCTCCGACAGTCGCAGCCGCCGTCGCGCGTTCTTGAGATTCTTAGGCATTGGCTTCGCACTCTCGGGCAATCCGCTCGCGGTAGAGGGCGAGCAACCTGTTCGCGACCGCGCCGGGTCGACCTGTTCCGATATTGTGTTTCTCGACCCGGCAGACAGGCAAGACCTGCATGATGGAGTTGGTCAGGAACACCTCGTCTGCATCCAGCAGTTGATCGATGTTGACCGATGTCTGCTCGGTCATGATCTTCTTCGCGGCGCATATCTCGAGTACCAGCGAGCGGGCAATACCCGGAAGAACCGGGGTGTCAACCGGCGGCGTGGTCACGACGTTGTCCTTGACTGCGAACACGTTGCTGATCGACCCCTCGGCGAGCAGGTTGGTGGGCGTGAACCAGAGTGATTCGCCGCAACCGGAGCGGTTGGCCGCGTTCAACGCCATCAACCGCGCAAGGTAATTCGTAGTCTTGTGACCGGCGAGCGGGTCGGTGGACGCCTGGCGGTACTTCGAAACCACGACCGCGGTTCCCGTCTTGTACAACTCCTTGGAGTAGGGCGACAGCGGCGAGACCGTGCCGCACACCGTCAGGGGTCGTTCTTCGCCGTTCTGTGTGTCCAGCATGTCGCCGGCCGTCACGGTGAGCCGGGCACGGGCGTCGGTCAGCCCGTTGAGTTCGAGCAATCGCCGCCACGCGTCGGCATCGGGCAGATCCGAGCGATCGATCGGAACGAGCAGTGTCTCGGCCGAGGCGCGAAGTCGCGCCATGTGCTCTTCCAAGCGAAAGACATGCTTGTCTTCGACGCGCATCGTCTCGAAAAGACCGGCTCCGTGAAGCCAGCCGCCGTTGTACACGCTGATACGCGCGTCGCGCGAGGCAACAAACGCGGCGTTGAGAAGGACGGTTCGGCTCATGCGGATCGCTCCCTGGCGGCGGAGTCGCGGCTACGCAGCGCCCGCATCATGCCGGCCGTCTTGGCAATCGTCTCGTCATATTCTGCTTGCGGCTGGCTGTCCGCGACGATGGCGCCGCCACCGAAGAGGTGCAACGATCCGCAGTCGAGAACCATGGTGCGGATTGCGATGTTGAGACACATCGACCCGTCCAGCCCGATGTAACCGATCGATCCGCAGTAGACGCTGCGCTCGGTGGTTTCGAGTTCGTCGATGATCTGCATCGCCCGGATTTTCGGACACCCCGTGATGGAACCGCCCGGAAAACTCGCTCGAACGAGGTCGCCCCAAGTCAGCCCATCGCGCATTCGTCCGGTGATCGTGGAGACGAGATGCAGCACGGTCGGGTGTGATTCGAGATCGAACCGTGAGAGAACACGGACCGAACCGAATTCCGAAACGCGACCCAGGTCGTTGCGGAGAAGGTCGACGATCATGGTCAACTCGGCGCGGTCCTTTTCGCTGGCCAGAAGTTCACGCCCTCCGACGGCGTCGAGAACATCGTCGCCGGTTCTCGGACGCGTCCCCTTGATCGGGCGGGTCACTATTCGACCATCGCGAAGTTCGAGGAATAACTCCGGCGACGCGCTCAGGATTGCCGTCTGCCCAGAGGTCAACAACGCGGCGTACGCCGAGGGGTTCACCGCGCGAAGTCGCCGGTACAAAGTGATCGGCGACGCCGCCGTCTGCGCGGAGAATCGCTGGGTAAGATTGACTTGATAGATGTCACCGGACGTGATGTAGCGCTGTGCGGCCGCCACGCGATCGAAATAGTCGTCACGTGACATGGAGGCCACCGGCTCGCCCGCCACCGAACGAGACCAGTCCAATTCCGGTGGTCGAACCGCGGACCGCAAGCTCGTCGCCAATCTCTCGATCCGTTCTTGCGGACTCGGTCGACGTCGCTCGCATTCGATGTCGGCGGCCGCGAGGAACCACGACGAAGCTTGATGATCGTACACCGCCACTGTGTCGTACAGCGCGAACTGAGCATACGGCAACGCAATGTCATGCCGCTTTGAGCACGAGACGTTTTCGAGCGACAGCCCCGCTGCGTAGGAGATGAAACCGACCCAACCGCCGACAAACGGCAGCGTGCGATGTCGGAACCGCGAATCCCCCGGGCCAATCTCCGCGGCCAACTTGGCCAGCCAATCCGAATCGGATGGCGTTCTCACGACGACGGACCGGACGGGGTCGAAGCCCAGAAACGAGTATCGTCCTGAGCTGCCTGCGGACGCCGAGCTTTCGAGCACGAACGGCTGGCGTTCGTTGGCTACCGCGAAAACGGCGGACTCAAACGCCGGACCGTCGGTCAGCTTCATGACGTGAACGGCATCGCGGGAATGGTCGGCGTCAATCATGGCGGGGCGGAGTATACCAGTTCGGGTCGCGTTGCTGTAGACGGTGGTGTTGGGCATTCGTCCGATATAACCGCGCCGTCAGCGCCGCGCGGCTTGAACCGGATGCAAATGCACCTTGCCGGAGGCTGGTCTGACTTGGGCGTGGAACCTGCATGTACCTGATTCCAGAATGTTCAGAGTACGCTGTTGTGGGCATCCCGCGTGGGCGTATGATGGGGTGCTGTGATGATTCGGAAAGTATCCGACGGGCGAGCGCCTCCCGGCAGCGATTCCACGGAATCCCGAATTTCTGAAGTCGGGCGGAATCTCGGTGATGCTCTGCGCGCGGTCCTTGGAGCGCTGCCGGGCGGACCTTTGCGCGCCGTCGAGCTGTCGACTTTCCTCTCCATCGACAAGACCCTTTCTGTTCGTCTGGTCGGCGCGATCAAGAAGCAGGATCCCCTGGCGGTGTGCCACGGCGCACCCGGCCCGCGCGGTCTCAGAACACTCGTCGCGGCGTCGGCGAAGAAGGGCGTGCCGGGGGAACTCCTCGAACGGGCTGACGCCACCATCTCCCAGTTTGAACAGATCGTAAAGGAGCTGGGAGGCTCCCGTTCGGCGTTCAACACAATCATCAGCAGCCTCCTACCCGATGTTCGCGAGCGCATCGAGCGACGCAACAAGAAGGCGGCGTTCGACG
>JAJDDR010000448.1 GCA_029260255.1 Phycisphaerae bacterium | reverse complement strand
CGTAGTCCTGGAACACCAGGGCCACGTCCCGATCCTTCGGCGCGACATCGTTCACCGGGCGGTCGTCAATCTCCACGAACCCGGAGTCGACACGCTCCAACCCGGCAACCACTCGCAACGTGGTCGTCTTGCCACAACCCGACGGGCCGAGCAGAACGACCGACTCGCCGTCCTCTACTCGCAACGTCAGGTCATCGACCGCGACGGCGGTCTCTCGCCTACCGCCAAAGACCTTTGTGACGTTTCTAAGGGCCACACTGGCCATGACGGCGCACACTCCTCATGTCCAGCCGCGCGTAATGACGCCGCCGGTCACGCAAATGCGGGCCGTGATTATAAGCGCCATCCCGGACCTGTCAAACCGCGCCGCACGCCACACAATCGCCGCTCACTGCCTGTTTTCCCCTATCGACGAAGCATGCGACCCGCGGGGACCCGGTTCTTGTGGGTGCTCGCACGGGGATCTATCCTCGCCGGGGCGCGCCCCTCTGGAGGCGTGTACAACTTGAGGAGACATGACGTGGACTTCAGGACGGTGACCTTCGCGACCCTGGCGGCGGCCGCTCTTGCCGGATCGGCATGGGCGGACGACGAACCACTGCGCAAATCGCTCCGTGCGTATTTCACAGCTGAAGACCCCGGCGAGCGTAAGGCGCTGGAGGCCGGGATTCATGGTGCGGCCGCGGGGTCGGTGGGCGCGGTGCTGGAAGCGCTCAGCGAACTGCAGTTGTGGTCTGCCGTCGCGGAGGAGGTGGAGACGTTCGCCGTGGACGTCGGCGGCGGACTGCGGACGGACTTGCGGGTGACACTGCCGCGCGGGTACGACCCGGCCGTGCGATACCCGCTGGTTCTGGTATTGTCGGACTCGCCGGGGCGGCACGACGCGTTCGATGGGGATTGGTTCGACTCACTGCGTGCCGAGTTCGTCGTGGCGGAGGTCAGGGGCGGCGCGTGCCTCGGGTTCAACGCTCCGCGGCAGTCTGCCGACGCGCCTCGCGCCTGGCTGCGAGCGCTGCGGCGGCGGTATCATCTCGACTCGGACCGTGTCTATGCCTACGGCAGCGGCGTCGGGGGCGACGCGGCCTTTGCGATGGCAGTGTCACATGGCGACACTCTTGCCGGCGTCGTGGTTCGCGAAGGGACGCTCATCGTTCCGGTCCCGCGGGAAATGCACCCAATACTGCTCGAGAACCTACGCGGCACACCGCTGCATCTCGTCTGGACGAGGCCCGAGCTCCCGCCGAAGACGCTGCTGCGCGGGCGGGCCGTCCGGGTGGCGATCATGAATCAGTGGATCACCGAGACGGCGGAACGGGCGTCGCTGCCGATTACAAGGAGCGTCCTGCCGGCGACCGCGATCGCAACGCCCGACGCGTGGGACCAGGTGCTTCGGTCGCGGCGGCGGGCTGCGTCTTCGGTGTTGCACTGGTTTCGTTATCCGGAACAGGGGCGAGCGGGGTTTCTGCGCGTTGACCGGCTCGCCGAGCCTGTCTGGGAGGGTGATCAGCTCGAGATTCTCACCGCGCCGGGCAAGGACCGGAGTGAATTCGCGACGCGCACACTCCGGGCGAAACTGGGCTACCTCTCCGGCAGAATCGACGGACAGTCCGTCGACATAGAGTCGGCCCGCTGCGATTCCGTGGGCATTGAACTCGAGTGGGGGGCGGTGAACTTCACCAATGCGGTTCATATCCGGTACAACGGCAAACGCCGCTTCGAGGGGAAACTCAGCCCGACCATGGAGACAGTTCTTCTGTCGGCCGAGGAGAACTGGGAGTTCCAGCATCCGGCCTGCGTGCGACTCCACATCGGCAGACGCGGTCCTGCGCGGACGTACTGACGGCGGACGATCGCCGGCGGTCATTGCATTTCGTAGCTGTGAGAGTTCAGGCGATGGCAACGCGACGGGTGGTCTGGCGAAACCAGGCCGTTGGACAGCCCGCTTCGTTCACGGGCTCGCTGCACGACGCTCCGCAAGACCGCGCCATCCAACCCCGCCTACGCCTCTTTTCATTGCACTCGGCTGAGAAGCTACGGGTTCGGGTGAAGCACCCGGGCACGGAGCGCAACAGCGCGAAACGAAGCCAACCCGAATCCGGGCCCCGACGGTCGAGCCAAGGACCGAACGCAACGTGACGGCGCTGAGGCGCGCGAACGAAGCGCCTCAGGCGCAGCGCACGCGGACTTGGCACCGATCGCTCCGGTACTTACGCCGAAAGTTGCGTCCACCGTGCTAAATCTGTAGTTTGGCACTGCGGCGTTCGAGCGGTCACTCAACATGGGTGCTTGTTTCGGCTCGGGCGGCGTTCGCGAGGAGAACGGACCGTGCGACGCAGGATCATCGTCTGCCTCGGGCTCTTGTTGGTGCTCTGCCTTTTGGGCGACACCGCGGCGATGATCTTCCTGGGCAGCAGCATCAGCGAATTGAAGGATCTCGCGGAGTCACACCGCATCCAATCGATGCGCATCGAGTTGGTCGCCAGCAGCATTCGCATCGAGCGTGACGTGCTGGCGCACGTCTCGGGCCACAGCGTGGACTTCGAACAGTATCCCGACAGCATTCGGCGTTTCCAGACCTCCGTCGGTCGGTGCGCGAGATGTCACCACGAGCCGCGTATTCAATCCGAATTGGACGCCATAAACGCGACGTTCCGCGGCTACCAGGAAACGTCACACCGTCTCTTTGCGGAAGAGAACGACCGCCTCCGAGGAGAATACGCCAGGAAAACGATGTCGCTCGCCCATCACCTCGTCAGCCAGACGACCGAACTGGCGGACATGGCGGGAGCGCACACGGTGCAGCGACACACCGCCGCGGCGGCCGGAATCCAGAACGCCTGGCTGGTTCTGTCCGCCACGCTCGCCGCGGTCCTGTTCGCCGGGGGGGTCGTAGCGTTACATCTCGAACGTCGTCTGAACGTCCCCTTGGCTGCGCTGATGGAGGGCGTGGAGCGATTGCGCCAGGGCGACCGGAAACACCGCTTCGAGTTCGACGGGGACGTCGAATTCCGAGCCCTCGGGCACGCGCTGAACGACGCGAACACCAACCTCGAAAACGCCCACGAGAGCATCCTCCAGGCTGAGAAGATGGCCACCGTCGGTCGATTCGCGGCCGGTATCGCGCACGAAGTGGGCAACCCGCTGGCCAGCATATCGTCCATCGCCCAGGTCATGCGCCCGAAATGCACGTCCGAGGATCAGAGGAAGCACATCGATCTTATCATGGGCGAGATCAGCCGCATCACGCGCATCGTGCGCGAGTTGCTGACGTTCTCGCGCGGCGGCGCGCAGGACACCAAGGGGCGGGTCGACATCGGCGCACTGCTCGAGCACGCCACCCGCCTGATCCGGTATGACAAGCGCGCGAGATCGATCAACATCGCCGGCATCGGCAACGGCGACGGCAACGGGGCTCTGCCCTTCGTTCGCGGGAATGCCGACAGGTTGTCACTCGTTTTCACCAACATCATGATCAACGCACTCGATGCCATGGGTCAGACGGACGCCAACGACCAATCACTCGAAATCGCGGCGACGCACGACGGCGACGCGGTCACCATCCGCTTTACCGACAACGGCGCCGGCATGTCCGAACAGGAGGCAACCAAGGCGTTTGACCCCTTCTTCACGACCAAGGACCCGGGAGTCGGGACCGGTCTGGGGCTTTGGGTGTGCTACCAGGTGATCGACGCCCACGGCGGCACCATCGACATCAAGAGCCAACCGGAGGAGGGCACCACCGTGACGGTCTCGATTCCGACCGAGCCCAAGGACAACGACCAGGCCGAATCGTAAGCGGATCGGGAGTGCGGGGTCCCTCACAAGGGAGCAATTGAGCATGGAACGATACCGAAACGTCCTTATCTGCATCGATCGGCCGCGGCGTGATGAGTCCATGCTGCAGTACGCCCGCAACGTCGTCACGCTCGCCGATTCCGACTCCGTCCACCTGCTCCACGTGCGATCCGCCGACAATGCACTCCACGACGACTCCGGCGACACATCCGTCACCATCGAAGCCCTGAGATCCATTGCCAGCAGTCACTTTGCAGACACCGAGCCGAACCGTTGCGGATGCGATATCGTGCGCGGTGAGCCGGCGTTGGAGATCCTGCGATACGCCTATGAGAAGGACATCGATCTCATCGTCGTCGGCAGGCACTGCGGCGAGATATCCGAGTCGGACGGCGATGCGGTTGTGGCCCGGCGCGTCACGCGCAAGTCCACGTGCTCCGTGCTGGTTGTCCCGGAGGATTTCGAGAACAAGGCGGAGACCGTCCTGGTGCCCGTGCGGGACTCCGATTGTTCCGCCAACGCGCTTGACGCCGCCTTCGGAATCGCGTCTGCGGTGCGCGCCGACGTCGTCACGCTGAACGTCTATCAGATTCACGGAGGCTACTCGCGCGTCGGCAGCAGCCTCGAGGAGCATCAAGAGATAATCGAGGCCGCCGCTCAGCACGAATGCGAGAAACTCCTCAATCGCGTTGACACCCGATCGGTATCCGTGCGGTGTGTGTGTGCGCCCGATCCGCGTGGCAAACCGGCGTCGATCATCCTCGATGCGGTCGCCGCGGAGAAAGCCGACTTGGTCGTGATCGGCGCTCGCGGCCGGACCGGCGCCGCCGGCGTGTTGCTCGGCAAGGTCACCGAGCAACTCATTCTGAAAAGCCCCGTTCCGCTGTTGGCAGTAAAGAAGAAAGGCGAGTGCCTGGGCATCCTGCAGGCGCTGCTGACCTTCGCGGGGCAGAGCTAGCGCCGGACTATGAGGGCGCCGCCGCCGGTCGATGCGGCGAGAACGGAGTCGCCAAGCTCAAGTGGTTGGTTGCTCGCTGTCGCCGTTCGGAGCGTAGAGTCCTCGCTCACAAGCCACCGTGAAAGACTCGGCCGATGTTTTCAGTTTCTCCCACGACTGCCGGATGCGATCGGCTTCGCAGCCTTCGATGAACCCGTCGTCTTCGATCGACCGGGTCACCGTCAGAAGAAGTTGCCCGAACTCCTGCACGAGTTTCTGGGTCTCGCTCAACATGTCCACGCGGAGCGGGAGCGAGTTGATCTTCGGATTGGTGACGAAGAACCCGTTGGACTCCTGGCAGAGCCAGTCAACCACGGAACGAGACCCGGTCACTCGCACGATGTCGGCGAGCCGGTCGAGCGGGTTTCGCGCACCGCTGGCGTCCGGATCGTCGGAGTTGGATTCCTGGCACCACTTGTATACCAGCGCCGGCGAAAGTCGCAGGTCGGCAGCCAGCGCCTTGACGCCGACATTCTCGGCGGCATCCCGCAATACCTCGTACGATCGCATCGGTTCCTCCCCACGGATGACGGTTGACAAGAGGCGATCCACCGAATCGCACTCGCCGAGCCGCGGTGGTCTGCATTCAAGCCTACGCGGAATCAGCCCCGTCGACTACTATAAACGCATCGGCTGTTTATACCCGTTTCCGATGTGAGTCGGCAAACCGCCCGGGATGGTTCGCACCGTGAAGTTCCAGACGAAAACAGACGTCCAAGCGCTGCTCGCCGGAGCCGGAATCAGGCCCCGGCGACGGTGGGGTCAGAACTTCCTGATCGACGGCAACCTCCTCGGTCGACTGCTCGATGCGGCGTCGCCGGGACCGCACGACACGGTGCTGGAGGTTGGCGTCGGCACCGGAACCCTGACCGAGCATCTGGTGCGACTGGCGAGCAAGGTGGTGGCGGTCGAGATCGATAGAGCCCTGCACGCGATCGTCGCCGACCGGCTGGCCGGAGCCGGCAATCTGACGTTGATCCACGGCGACGTGCTCAGTTCCAAGCACCATGTCGCCGGCGCAGTTCAGGACGCGATCGAGACGGCAATGGCCGCCACGGACGCGGAGCGTGGCGACCTGCTGCTGGTGGCCAACCTGCCGTACAACATCGCGACACCGTTGCTCATCGACCTGCTCGTCGGTCCCTTCGGGTTCGCCCGATTCTGCTTCACCGTGCAGCGCGAGCTCGCGGACCGCCTGTGTGCGACGCCGCGGACCAAGGACTGGGGTCCGGTGAGCGTGCTCGTGCAAGCCACGTGCTCGCTGTCACGCGTGGCGGAGTTGAGTCCGTCGGTGTTTTGGCCGCGCCCGGCGGTGCGATCGACCATGCTGCGTGTGGACGTTTCCCGGAACCCGTTCGGCACGCCGGAGGGTCTCACTCGGTTCGCGGAACTGGTGCGCGGCTCGTTTCGTTCGCGTCGCAAGACCTTGAAGCATAACCTCCCCCGCGCGATCGGCGAGGATCGGTGCCGCTCCCTGTCGGGGGCGATCGACCTGAGCAGGCGCCCGGAAGAACTCACAGTGGAGGAATGGGTCGAGTTTGCGACGTTGGTCGATGCGGACCCCGCAAGACCACGGGTCGGCGGAGCGGGTTGCCAGCACGACGACATCGGCTAGCATTGTGCCGGTCGACTGTGGGTCACAGTGCTTCCCGCGCCGGCGACACGGCACGGGACATCGCGAGGTGGAAGTAAAATGTTCAATGCAGCGCGCGGTATTCTCGGAATCGGAGTGTTGATGCTGGCGTGTCCCACAGGGTACGGCGACGCCGTGTTCACGTCCGACGGCAGCAAGATCGTCGGCACGATCGAGCGCATGGGCGGCGAAAAGCTGGTGATCGTCTCCAGCATCGCCGGCCGCCTGGAGATCGACACGTCGAAGATCACGGCGGTCGCGATCGACAATCAGCTCAACGTCGAATTCAAGAGCGGTGATCGCCTGGTGGGAACGCTCGACGTCTCGGCGGACCAGAGCACGTCGGTCATGCGCAGTGCATTGGGCGAAGTGCCCGTCGAGCCGAAGCAGATCGCCTCGATCTGGCCGGTCGGCGGCGAGAGCCCGACCGAGTTGTCTCTGCGAAAAGAGGTGGACCAGGCCAAGGTCGCGCTGACGCCCAAGTGGTCCGTCACGCTGGAGGCGGGAGGGTCGAGCACCGAGGGCAACACCGAGACTCTGGAAGCGCGCGGGCGCGTCGACATCACGCGGAAGACCGACAACGACCTGCTCAACTTCTATCTGGCCGCCAAGTACTACGACCAGAACGACATCCGATCCACGAACGAGTACAGGGGCGGCATCCGATACGAGAACGCGATTAGCGAGCGATGGTACTGGTACACGCGCGTCGAACTGGAATTCGATGAGTTCGAGAATCTCGACGTTCGGTCCACGGCGGCTGCCGGCGCGGGGTACTACTGGATCAAGAGACCCGACCACGAACTCAAGAACGCCGTCGGTCTCGGATACCGGCACGAATCGTACAGCAATGGCGTTTCGGACGACCAGGCCGTTCTGGATTTCTCGCTTAACTACCGCTTGGACGTCGCGCCGTGGCTTCAGTTCACGCACGCGACCGTCTACAGTCCGGACTTTCAGGACACCGCCGACTACCGTCTCGACTTCGACACGGCGTTGCAGCTTCCGCTGGAGGACGGCCGATTCAAACTCAAGCTCGGCGTGAACCACGAGTACAATTCGAGACCTCAGCCCGGGTTGGAGCGATTGGACACGACGTACTACGCCAACCTCGTGTTCCAACTCAAGGACTCCTAGCGCTCCGACACGCGTCATTCGACGGGACAGGCTGAACCGAGCCGCGACCGTCAGGGAGCGGGTGCGCGCCGGCCACTGATAGGGCTGTCCCCCGCTCCCGGACGGTCGCGGCGCGGGG
>JAJDDR010000447.1 GCA_029260255.1 Phycisphaerae bacterium | reverse complement strand
GTAGACCTCATCGATCCGGTAGGTTTCGTGCAGCCATCGCAATTCGGCGATGACGTTGTCGATACTCCTTCGCCGGAAGTTGAATCCCATCACGCGGCTACAAAAGGTGCAGTAGTTTGGACAACCGCGCGTGGTCATGATCGGCATGATGCGCTTGCCGCGCGTGAACAGACCGTGGGTGGCCTGCTTGAATATGCGCTCCATCGGTAGCAGGTGCCACGCCGGGAATGGCAGGGCGTCGAGCTCGGTGTCGGTCAAGAACCTGGGTCCGGCGTTGAGCTTGGCACGGCCGTTGACGCGATGCACGAGTCCGGGGATTTGCGATGCGGTGCCCGTGCCGGTCGCCCCGCCCGTCAGATGGTCGCACAGTTCGGGAAACGTGGTTTCGGCCTCGCCGACGAGTCCGTAGTCGATGACTGTGTTACGGTCCAGCGTTTCGGTGGGCACGGCGGAGATGTGCGGACCGCCCACGATGACTTTCAACTCGGGTAGTTTCTTTTTCAGCCGCTCGGCGAGCCGGCAGGCGGAGCCGAGCGCGGCGGTGACGCAGGTGATCCCGAGAACCGACGGGTTGAAGTCGGCGACACCGGCGGACACGTCGTCATCGATGTTCTCGTCGAACACCCTGACGTCGTAGTCTTTCCGGAGCAGGAGCCCGGCGAGGTACATGATGCCCAGGTTCGGCAGGTAGTTGCCGTCGGGAATCCTGGGCTGCATGAGCGCGACGCGGCGGCTTGTTTTCATTGCGGACGGCCCTTTCACACGTGTTGAAAGGCTTATCGGACAGGCCGCCCGCGCAATCGAGGGGAAAACACGCCACCCGCGTCGCACGCATGCCGTTTCCCTGGGAATCAATCGCGCTCGAGCACCTCGGTCTCCGCGAAGACCGGTTCGATGAGGTCGCCTTCGAAGGGTGATCCCAGGAACAGTTCGGCGGAGGCGCTCTCCTGTGCCCCGACGGTCGCAGCGCGGATGCCGATGTCGCTGATCGCCAGGGCGTTTCCATCGAAGAATCTGGCGCGCGTGAACGAGCCGGCGAAGTAGCCGGCTTGGTCGAATCGGGTGCTGATCCGGTTCATTTCGGAGAAGCCGCTCTCGGAAGACACCTGGTAGACAACGATGCCGTCGAATCCGCCACGTTCGATCGGTCCGGCGACGTCGATGATGTCGCCCGGAGGCGGATCGACGATGACGATCGGTTCTTCGACATCCGCGCCGTCCTCGACGATCATCGGTTCGGTGCCGTCGACATCGGTCGGTGCCGCGGCGTCAATGAAGACGGTGTCACTCGGCCCGTCTCCGATGACGTCGTCGAAGAAGAACGGGGACTCCTCGTAGATCGAGACGGGCAGCCCGATCAACCCGTCATCGGCGAGGTAGGTGAACGCCTTTGGGTTGTAGAGTGCCTCGGAGTACGCGCCGGTCTGGTCGCCGAGAACGACGTTGTGCTTCAGCACCGGGTTGGCGAAGTCCGAGATGTCGAAGATGGAGAGCTGCACGCCCCACGGCCCGAAGAACTGGTCGCCGTCGGGAATGTACTGCCCGACGGTCAGCAGGTGATCTTCGTCCATGGGCACGATGTAGGTGGAGAATCCTGGTACCTTCAGTTCGCCGATCACGCGCGGGTTTCTGGGGTCGGAGAGGTCGAGCGTGAACAGCGGATCGACCCGTTCGAAGGTTACGACGAAACCGCGATCGCCGACGAACCGTGCGGACTGGATGGTCTCGCGCGGGGCGATGCCCTGGACGCTGCCGACGACGACCAGTTCATCGGCCTGTTGCCCGAGGACGTACACGTCGTTGTGCGGCTCGGAGAGGAAACCGGCGTCGCTGACGGTGGTGGCCACGCGGAGGTAGCCGTTGTGCTCGCCCATGGAGTACTGGTTGAGGATTCGTCCGGGCACGCTCCCGGTTGCGACGGGCACGGCGAGCCCGTCCTGATACGCGAACTTGTAGATGTCGGCCGACTGGCGCGATCCACCGAAGAAGTCGACTTCGCTGTCGGTCAGATAGAGTGCTCCGGTGGACGAGTAGATGTTACCGGGTTCGGCGATGATGCCATTGGCTTGAAACGTCCCGCCGGCGTCCACGTCCATGCTCACCACGGCGATGACCCCGTAGCCATCCGGGTCGGTGGGTCGTTGAAGCTCCTCCCAAGTCAGGACGTTTCCATCGGCGGATGAACCGTCAGCGTCGACCCGCGTGAAGCGAGGCAGCAGCCTCCGCACATCGGGTCCGGCGGAGTCGGTGAACTGCTCCGCGAATGACGGATCGTATTCGTGGTAGTAATACTCGTAGTTGGCGACGACCAAATAGAGCATGCCGCCGATCATGCGGCTGGAGGCGGTGGTTCCGTCGAAACTGGTCTTCGAGGTCATGACGGGATTTGCTGGGTCGGTTGTGTCGTAGATCGTCACCACGGTTTGCGGTCGGCTGGGTGCGGGGAGTATCAGCATGTCGTCCGCGACGGCCGCGCCCTCGCCGTCTTCCCGGCCTTCTTCGTCGCGCGCCTCGAGGATGACCGGGGCACCGCCGACGAAGACCGATCCACCGAATTGCTCGCTGAGTACGATGATGCGATTATTGTACAGGTACATCTCTCTTCCGAATCCATCGAGGGTTACTTCAGCGAGTAACGCCATGTTGGTCACCGGATCGATCCGCACGGTACGCAGCAGGCTGCCGCTCACGATGTAGAGGAACTCGCCGTCGCTCTTGATCACGTCCGCCTCGTCGACGCCTATTTCCTGCAATGTCGTCTGCGAGAACGATCCGTCTTGCGGCGCGGCAGCGTCGTCGGCCGCGAATCCGGCCTCGTTGGATACCGGCGTCGGGGAAAGATCGGGAGCGCCCGTGCCGAAATCGACGCTGAGCATATCGAGCCCGCCGAAGCCGCCGCGGAGGAACCCGTCGTTGTCCGCGGTCATCTGCTCGCGGAAGTAGTCAATGAGATCCTGTTCCGATTCGAACGGGATGAGCTTTGCCGAACCCGTCTCGGTCGGGCACGCACCGAAGAAAAAGGAGCAAGGCAGATTCAGTACGTCGCACCCGGCGATGCAGGCAAGGGCTGCGGCAAGAATCGGTGCATAACGGTTCATGATTCGTTTCTCCATCAAGGTTGGCCTGTGTGGAATCTCTTTCCAACGGTAAGACATCGTGACGTTCCGCACGGTTGTGTCGCGTGGCGATTTGTCTTCCGGTAAGGTTACGCCAAATCCACGCGGCGCACGGGTACGCTCTTCGGTGAAGGTCCCATGCATCGTTGTGCGTGAACTTTCGGCGGTGCCCAAGAGTCCGACAAGGCTGGAGGCGAGCCGGATCACGGAAATGGAACGGTCGTCACTACTTCGGTACCGTTTGCTTCTTGCGTCCCACGGGACGCGGCTTTTTCTTGTCCTTAAGAACCTGGGCCAGCGACGACCCGCCTTGTAGGCCTCTGAGACCCTTGTAGAGGGCGGTGTCGACGTTTCGCCATTTTTCGCCGGGCGCGGCGAGCACGGGTCCGGACGTTTGTGAAGGCCACCGCCCGGTTTGTCGGAAATGGTCCAGTGCCCACTGGCGGATGATCTCCGCCGTGAGAGGCGGAAGATCCCTGAGGTTTCGCTTTCCCCGGCGCTGGGCGAGGAGTTGGGCGAGGGTCGTACCCCCGGCGAGGCCTCTGCTTCCGGCCTTGAGCGCGTGATCGACGCTACCCCAGTTTTCGCCGGATGCGTTCGGGATCGTGCCGGATTCGCGTATCGGCCATGCTCCCGTCCGTTGGTCATGTTGGTCCGCCCATTCGAGGATCTGCTCGATGCTCAGGTCGGGCAATCGCTGTATGTTGCGCACGTTGCGATTTTCGCTCAGCAGCCTTGCGAGTGAGTTCCCGCCGGGAAGCCCGCGCCCGCCGAGGTAGAGCGCGTCCTGGATCGCCATCCACGTTGTGCCGTCACCGTTGGCGACGACCCCGGTATCGCGCGTTGGCCACTTGCCGCGGTTCCGGTGGTGTTCGTCGGCCCATTTCAGAATCTGTCTGATGGTCAGCCGTCTGAGGTTGGCCTTGTTACGTACGTTGCGTTGCTCCTGCATCAAACGTGCCAGGGACGAGCCGCCGGGCAGCCCACGGCGGCCTTGCTTGAGCGCGACCTGAATTCGGTACCACGTTTCACCGGGCGCGTGCGGTATGGCGCCGGATTGCACGTTGGGCCATTCGCCCGTGCGCATTTGATAGGCGTCAGCCCAATCGAGAATCTGCTGTGGGGTCAGCGGTCGGTCCTGTTTTTCGGGTCTGACCTTTCGGTGTTTGGAGAGGAGTTGCGCGAGCGACGCGCCACCGGGCAGCCCGCGTCGTCCTTGGGTCAAGACGCCGTCGACGTGCAGCCAGGTTTCACCGCGCCCACCTTCGATCCTGCCGTCGAGCGTGTTCGGCCAGCGTCCGGTCCGCTCGCGGTGCGCATCGGCCCATTCGAGGATCTGCTCTATGGTGAGTGGCTTCAGCGCTGCGATGGCTCAGCCTCCCATACTGTCTTCGCGATGCGATGCGACCCGCGCGCTAACGAAGCGCAGCAGCCCACACTCGCGTTCTTTTTGCCAGGATGTTGTAGACGTATCTTTGCGATGCGTCCGGCCCGATTATCTTATACACTCGGTGTGGTCGGTTTTCCAGCCCCGTTACGCGAAGATACGTGGGTGACGAGGCGGAATGATCGACATGCAGGTGGACATTCCGTAGAATCGGCTCTTGATGCGAAGAACCAAAGTTGTCGCTACGATGGGCCCTTCGACGACCTCAGGCGACACCCTCGCTCGCCTGGTGGAGCAGGGGGTCGATGTCGTTCGGTTTAACATGTCCCACGGTTCTCACGCAGAGCACAAGCACGCGCTGGACCTGCTCGCGCGTGTCGTTGCTGATTGCGGAACGCACGTGGCGAGAATGGCGGACCTCTGCGGTCCGAAGGTCCGCACGGGCACGATCGATCCGAGCGAGGCGATGATCGCGGTGGGTGACCGCTGCCTCATCGTCCGATCCCCGATCAAGGGAACCGCCCACAGGTTCAGCACCAACGCGCCGGGGCTGATTGATGACTTGGCCGAGCGTGATCGCGTGCTCATCGACGATGGCGTCATCCGCCTGCGCATGCAAGAGCGATCGGCGGAGGGAATCGTCTGCGTCTGTGAGGTCGGTGGTACGATCGGTTCGCACAAGGGCATCAACGTGCCCGACTCGCACCTGTCGCTCTCGACCATGACCGAGAAGGACCATGCTGACATGGCCTGGGCGGTGGCCAACGATTTCGACTATATCGCGCTCTCATTCGTGCGCAGTCCGGACGACGTAACGTCACTCCGCGGTGCCCTGGGGCGTGCCGGCAGTGACACGCCGATCATTTCCAAGATCGAGACACCTCAGGCCATCGATGCGCTCGATTCCATCATCGACGTGTCCGACGGCGTGCTGGTAGCGCGCGGCGATCTCGGCGTGGAGATGGATGTGACACGTATTCCGATGCTGCAGAAGAAGATCGTTCGCCGCTGCCGCGAGATCGGCAAGCCGGTGATCGTGGCCACGCAGATGCTGCACAGCATGGTCGATCAACCCGTACCGACGCGCGCCGAAGTCAGTGACGTCGCCAACGCGGTGTTCGAAGGTGCGGACGCGGTGATGCTGTCGGCGGAGACGGCCGTCGGTCGTTATCCGGTCGATGCGGTGGCGATGATGAACCGGATCTGCCTCGAGGCGGACGGCTACCAGGGTGAGCGTGGTTCGCGCCGCGGCGATGCCGTCGACGAGCGCCTGCGCGTCGGCTGCGACGTCGATCTGACTCGGTCCGCGGTTGCACGCAGTGCCGTGCTCGTGGCACAAGACCTTGGCGCCCGGTTGCTCGTGATCTGGTGCCGGACGGGCCGAACCGCGCAGTGGATGAGCAAGTACCGGTCACCGATACCCCTGATCAGCCTTTCACCGACTTCCGTGAGCTGCAGGCGTCTGGCACTCTCCTACGGGGTTGCACCCATGCTGGTGTCTGATTCCATCCCAAACGCACCCCCGACGTGGTCCCGGGTTCAGGAGGAACTGGTGCGGGAGTTCGCACTGCAATCCGGCGACGTCATCGTGGTTGTGGGGGATCCTGACGCTCCAGAGCGCACGTCCACACTCACCATTCACGTGGTCGAACCCGAATGACATGCCGAGCGATCACGGAACCACGCTCGTCGCGCCGCGTCTGGGGCGTTCTGTGTTGCTGCGTTCTGCTCGCGCCGAACGCAAGCGCACAGACTCCCGCTGCCAGCGCGACGGGGGGGAACGAGAGCGTCGAGCAGGAGGTGCTGGGCAACGTCCTGGGGCAGCGAATCGGCCTCTGCACGCTGGCGGACCATGCGCTTCCGGCCGAGTTCCTTCAGCGCGTCGTCGACCGGATCATCCGCGCCAGCTATCAGGAGC
>JAJDDR010000446.1 GCA_029260255.1 Phycisphaerae bacterium | reverse complement strand
GCGCGATCGCGATCATCACCATTCCCACCAGCGCCCCCAGCAGCCGGTGCGTGTGCTCGAAGAACACGTCGCCGACCCACTTGGCGGGGGAATAGAGAAACATGTTCTCGCCGAACGTCTGCGGCCAATCGGGAACGGCCAGCCCCGCGTCGTTGCTGGTGACCGACCCGCCGAGAAACACGAGCCCGAACGTGCAGACCGCCCCCACGATCGCCAAACGGTGCACACCCACGCTGCGTACGCGCCGCGACTCATCACCTGACGGCAGGTTTGTTCGATCGACGTTCATCAGGATTCAGTATTCCGTCGAAGCAAAACGCCGCAATCCGTTGCAGCTTGCAGTGCCTACTTCTTGTCCGCGCGGGAGTACGTGAGCGACACGTCCTTGGACTCGCCCGTCGCAACGGTCACTTCCAGCGTCTTCTCACCGTACTTCTCGTGCCACGCGACCAGCGTGTAGGTTCCACCCGGCAGGCCTTCGATCTTCGCCGTTCCCTCCTCACGCGTTGTGCCGAAGAACGGGTGCTCCATCGCGCCGACGTACGCGGCCATCCACGGATGAACGTCGCACTTGACCGGCACCATGATCTCAGCGCGCTTGAACTCCATCGTCTCGACGAGGTCCTTTTTCGGCTGGCTCTTGTTGAATTCCTTGTTCTTCTTCGGCGTAAAGTGAACGTTGTGCGCCGTCGGATCGCTGTTGCGAATCCGCAACTCCTGTCCCACACGGACCCCCTGCACGCGCGGCACATACATGCACCCGACCTGATCCAGCAGCGCCGGACCACTCGGCAGCGGATAGTCACCATCCGGGGCGTTCTTCACGTACACGAACACGTTCTGCAGCGTGCCGTTGTCGTTTGTCGCGATCGCGGCCACACGCGGAGGCGTGCCGTCGTGAAAACCGGTGCACTCCTTGTTCATGTTCTTCATGCGCTTGGCTTTGTACGGCTTGCCTTCCCACTTGACCGTTACGTTGAGGGTCGCCCCCTCCGCCAATACGACGGACGAAGCCATCAGCACGGCACCCAACGCCACGCCGGTTGTAAATCCTCTGCGGTTCATCTCACAATCTCCTGACTCGTTGCCCGCCCTGATCCTGTCAGTCTGGGGCAACAGTGTGGCACCGGTATTCAACCGGTGGATCTCAATACACACGCACCGCAAGTTACCACTCGGGGCAACAAGCACTGAACGTAATCATTCCGAGCCCCTCGCCTGTGCTCGGGGTAAACTCCGCGAGGAATCGCGCCGAATCCGAGCCAGATGCTTCGCTTCGGCCAGCATGACGTTCAACGGTTCATGCTCCTCAAGGTATCAATCCTCTTCTTCCTCTCCCTCTTCTTCGCCCTCCTCATCGTCAACGCCGGACTCGTCACCGGCACCGGACAATCCGCCCGGCTGCAACGCCGTGACGTTCTTCACCCCCGCATTGTACACGAAATCCATCAGCAGTTGCATCTGCGCTTCGCCGGTCTCGCCGTACTTCGCTTCCAGAGCTGCGCGATCCTCCGGGCTGTAGCTGCCAAAGGCGCTCGCGCCACCCGCGAACCACTGCGGCATCTTCGTTCCCGGCTGGATCGAGCCCGGCTCCTGAAGCCACTGATGCACCCATTCCTGGCGCAAGCGGTTGTGCGTCATCGCCAAGTTCGGCGCCGACGGATTCGCGTTCGACCCCTCCACGCCAGGATCACCCAAAACGTGACAGGCCAGACACTTTAGCTCATAGAACAGCTCTTCCCCAAGCGCAAACCGCTCGCCATCGACCAGCGGCCTGTCCTGCTCGGCGAACGGAAACCGAACACCAAACAGCGCCGACGAAAAACGGGACTTCGCCAGAACCTCGGTGTAACCGGACATGAGTTCCTCCATGCTGTTGCCGGCCGGGTCCACATCGTAGCTGAGCACCTGACGGTTCTTGACCGCGTAGGATGCCAGATAGTCGGCCGTCGCCCGAAGCTCGTCCGACACGAACCACGAATTCGGATCGGGTGCGTTCTCCGCCCCGTCGGTCGCGATGAGTTCGTGAACGCCCTTGAAGTACTTCTCGACCGCCGCGACACGTCCGGCCAGCGTTTCGGATTCCTGACGGCTGATGCCCGCGAAGTACTGCACCAGCGTCGTCGTCTCCTCTTCCGTCAGGTTGAAACTCGGCATGCGGATCTTCAGCCAAGGCCGCAACTTCTCGACCTGATTGAGGAACGTATAGAGCCAAGGGTACTTGACCTTCGCACCCTGTCCCCGCAACCAGGGCGGGGCGTTGACCTCATCAAACGAAGTCTCACCACCGACGGTGTGCGTGAAGTACTGATGAACCGTCGCTGCGTTGCCCTCGATCTTGTGACAACCGACACAGTTCAGCGTGCGCGTCAGGTTCCGACCCTCCGCGATGCCCCCCTTCAGCGTCGAATCGTAGTCCACCATCAGATTCGGATTAACGCGCGCCTGGCGCCGCGACAACAAGTAAGTCACCAGTGCGTCCGCCTGCTGGGCCGTGAAGTAGAAGTTCGGCATCTTCAACTTCTCGTAAGGACGCTTGATCTTCTCCCGGTCCCAGATCCGCGGGTTCATCATCTTGTGCCAGGCGAAGCCACCGTGCGTGTGCGTGACGCGCTCCTCCGGGTTCTCGCCGCGGGACCAGTAGACAAGGTCCTTGTCCTCGGGCCTGTAGACGTGCCCGAAGACCTCCGGCTTGGCCTCACGAAGATGATCGTGAGAATTATTGAAAAACGCGAAGTCCAGCTGCGCCAGAGGCTTTTCCGCCCACACCGACAAGTCCGTGCCCGGCGGCGGTGACGCCTCGAACCCGCCGATCGTGTGGCAGGCATAACACCCGTAGTGGGCGATCATCTTGTTGCCCAGGAACAGCTTCCGCTTCGCCGCCGCGTCCATGCCGCTCAGTTTCGACCGCGCCTCGTCCTCGTCCCAATACGTCTTCAGAATGTTGACCAGTGTGTTCGTGAGTTCCCCGCCCTCGTCCTCCATGATCTTCCGAGTTCGCCGCTCGGAGTTCTGACCGCTGATGATCTGAAACACCAAGTCGTCGGTCATCGCGCGGTGCGCGTCGTCGTCCGGAAAGCGCTGAGGCTCAAACGAATCGTTCGCCCGTAAGCCGACGAGGTACTCGGTGATGTCGATCGCCTCCTGATCGGTTAGGCGCATCGACGGCATTCGCGTCTTGGGAAAGTATGACTTCGGGTCCTTCAGCCAGCCGAACAACCATTCCCGAGAGACCTTCGACCCGATCGCCGACAACTCCGGCGCAAAACGCGTGAACATCCGCTGATCGCCGATCGACTCCGGCTCGAACACCGTGTCCCGATCCGACGGAAGGTGCTCCATGAGATAGTTGACGCGATCCACGTACCCCATCTCGTCATACAACGCTTCCGACACCCGCTCCGTACGTCCCGACGCGACCATGTCCGACACGACCATGTCCCGGCCGTACTCCGCAACGTTCGCATGACACGCCAGACAGCCGACCTCCTTGAATAGCGCCTCGCCGCGCGCCGCGTCGCCCGTAAGATCGTCCGGAATCACCGACGGCTCCCAGGGCTGCGACAGTGCGTACAGGTACGCCGTGATCGCGGCCACCTCCGTTTCGGTACGCATCACGGGGTCGGGATCGTGCCCGTTCGCGCTGCCCGGACCGTTGTTCTCCTGCAGGAACAGGTGCGGCATCCACGTCGAAGGCCTGAAACGCTTCGGATGAAAAATCCACTGCTCCGCGAACTCCGGAGTGATCTTCGACGCGATCCGCAACAGATCCGGACCGACGTTGCGCTGCGGACCGATATCTTCGACGTTGTGGCAATTGATGCACCCGACACGCGTGAATAGATCACGCCCAAGGTTCAGCTTCTTGGCCTGCGACTCGCCCCTGTACTCCAGAATGTCCGAAATCTGCCCATGACACTTGGCACACCCCGCCTCGGAAAACTGCGGCGGATGCATCGGACGATCCCAGTAGTGCTCCACTGTCTCAAACGTGACGTTCGGAACGAACGCCGCGGTCACGTAGTATTTGTCCTTCCACTCGTGCTCCTGATCGTGGTCGATGGGCGTGTGGGCCGCCTGCACGAAGTCGGTCTCCTGGGGATTGCCCTCATGACACACCGTGCAACCCAGCTTCACCTGCGGATGCGCCGAGTCGACATCCACGAACAACTCGAGATTGGGATGGGCCAATAGCGGCTGGCCCAACTTGATCTGCTTCCGGCCGCTTGACTCCAGATACGCGTTGACCAGCGCCAACATCTGTTCGTAACAGCGGGACTGCTGCTCCGCGCTCAGGTACTCCCAGAACTCCGTCACCGCGCCCGGCGTCAATTCCGGAGCGTCGTCGCCCTCCAGGACCGGTGGCGGGCAACCCAGAGGCGCAAGATCCGGCATCGCCTCCTGCATAGCCGCCAGCGCGCGCGCCTCGCCCTTGTCCAGCCCCAACAGGTCGGCCACCTCCGGCGCGGACGGAGCTGCGAGTCCCTCCCGCCTGATCCGCTCGTTCATCGCCGGCAACGCGCGCTCGAATCGTCGCGCGAGCGTGTCGCGCGAGAAACTCCGATCGTCGATGGCCACGTGACACGTCGTGCATCGGTCGGTCGTGTATGTCCGCATGTAGTTGAGTTCCTGGCGCACGTCCTGCAGCACCAACTGCCTCACCTCATGCCGCGCCGGCGTCCCCCGCGGCGCCGTAAAGTCCAAGAGCGGCGCGTTGATCACGCTCTTGACCAACAAGCCCGAGTACTGCCGCTCCTTCGACTCCGCGTCCGTCATCACCTTCTCGAGCGCCCCCAGGTGTTTCTCCGCCGCGGTGACTTCCGAGTCGATGGCCTTCAACTCGAGCGACAGACTCCGCTGAAGATCTTCGATCCGCTCCTTCGTCAGGCGGAATTCCATCACCTCCCCTTCTTCGCGATCCAGCTTGGCCTTGACCGCACGCGTCTCCGGCGCGTCCGCCCCGTGCGCGCTCACCGCGATTTCATACGCCGCCCGAGTCACCTGCACAATCGCATCCGCATTGCCGAACGCGATTTTGATTCCGTCGTGCTCCGCATTGGACTGCCGCTGGGCGACCACAACCCTCGACCGCTCATCCGCACGGCGCTCGACCCCTGCCCGCGCCTCGGCCACCCGCGCCCGAGCGGACTCCACGTTTGCCTGGTATGCCTCCGTCTGCGTATCGAGGTAGTCGAGATGCGCGAGCGCCGCCTGGGCGACCATGTAGTCGTCCTGAATCCCACGCCACGGCCGATCGTAATCCTCCCATATCAGCCAGACCAAACTTGCCAGCATGGCCAGACCGCTGACGGCGAACCACCGGTTCAGCCGGTTGATGTTGTACAGGTTATCCGTCGGAATAGGCATCAGACAGTCCTTGGTTAGTAGTCGTCAGTTGTCAGTTATCAGTAGTAGGACCCACTGACAACTGAAAACTGACAACTGAAAACTCCTCCACGCATCAGAAGTTCAAGAAGTACTCCGTGATGGCGACGAAATACTTGAAGTTCAGTGTCCAGCGAAGAACCATCTTGATGGGCACGAACACCATCCACAAGAACAACTGGCTCATCAACGCGTAACGCACGAAACCCATCTGCGCGCCCAGCTTTCGGAATATCGTGTAACGCAGGATGGCGGGTACCACGAAAAAGTAGAACGAAAGCAACACGATGCCCGGCGCCTCACGCACCATGAACGTCGGCAGCGGACCCCAGCCTTCCATCGGAATGCCGCGACCCAGCCATTGCACCCAGAAAATCTCCGCCAGATTGATGTTCAACAGAGCGGCCGGTCGATGCGGGTCCCAGAACTCGTACGGACCGAAGAAGTTCCAGTTCGGTCCCCGCAGAAACGTCCCGAACACGATCAGGACCACCCACAGAATCACGAACCCGAACATGAACACGCCGATCGCGAACGGTCGCTCACGCAACGTGTAGTAGCCGTTGCCACGCGGGTTCTTGTCGATGAACGGAACCGCGATCAGCCCAACGATGACCAGACCGGGAAGCAACACGCCCGCGATCCACGGGTCGAAGTACACCAACATCTCCTGCAAACCCAGGAAATACCACGGTGCCTTCGACGGGTTCGGAATCACGCTCGGGTTCGCCGGCTGCTCCAACGGCGCGCGAAGCACCACCGACCACACCGTCAGAAACACCATACACAACACCAGCGCGATCAACTCGATGTACACCAGGTCAGGCCACACCAGAACCTTGTCGTCCGATCCCGCCTCGCTGAGCGGCCGCCCCATCTCGGTGTTCTGGTCGTTGATCGCCGCCTGGCGAAAGGACAGCCACACGAAAAACCCGACCAGGTAGATCATCATCGTGATCGGAACGTTGTCCGGCTTGGCGATGATCGAACGAAAGTCCGAGTCCAATGCGCTGAGCGCATAGAAGACCGTAAACCCCACCACCGCGAACAACGCAAAACCGGGCTTCGTGAACCGGCGATAGCCCACCATGAAGACGGTGATCGAGGCACACGACAGAATGAAGAACCAATGCGGTGCACAAAGCGCATTGATCGCGTCCTTGATCGCGTTGGAATCGTCCGCCGCAAGCAGGCTCGAACCCGCGGACAGCATCTCAGTCATGAACTCCTCCCCGAGCTGCGGCATTCATGCCGCGCGGAACATGCACGCCACAAGCCGCACCTACAGCGGACCGCTGACGCCGCCATCCTTGCGGATGCGCCAGAAATGCACCGCAATCAACACCGTCACCACCACCGGAAGAAAAACACAGTGCAACACATAAAACCGCAGCAATGCATTCGGGCCGACGAACGTGCCCGCCAGCAACCCGAACCGAGCGTCGTCACCGGCGTGAACCAGCGGCACGTCACCCACCGTGATCAAACTTGCCAGCGGACCCTCGTGACCCAACAGAGGCGTCGCCCGTGCCATGTTTGATCCCACCGTGATCGCCCACATCGCCAACTGATCCCACGGCAACAGATACCCCGTGAAACTGAGCAGCAGCGTCAACACCAGAAGGATTACGCCCACGCCCCAGTTGAACTCCCGCGGCGGCTTGTAACTGCCCGTCAGAAACACCCGAAGCATGTGCAGCCAGATCGAGATGATCATCGCGTGCGCGCCCCACCGGTGCATCTCGCGCAGCAGACCCAGCGTGACGTGTGCCCGCAGCCCCTGAATGTCGAAGTAGGCGTACTCCACCGTCGGCCGATAGTAGAACATCAACAGGACGCCCGTCACCACCTCCACCAGAAACAGGAAAAACGTCAGCCCGCCCATGCACCACGTGAACGAAAGCCGAATCCCGCTCTTGCGAATCGCGATCGGATGCAGGTGCAGAAAGACGTTGCTCAGAATGGCCATCGCCCGCGTCCGGCGGTCGCGCGGAACACCGTGACGAAACACGCTGCCCCAGACCTGACCGCCACGTACCCAATCACCAAATCGGTCGAAGAGATTCATGAATATCCACCCAACATCACGCCCGACGACGACGCCGGGCAATCGCACACGCCGATGCTATACCTCAATGAAACACTCGGGGTTGTCCCAGTCACCCTTCTCCCACTGGAACTTCTTGCTCCGGTCCACAACCACAATGCCGTCCAACACCGAAATACGAAAACGCTCCAGCGGACGCGGAGCAGGCCCCTCGAAGTTGATCCCATTCGGCCGAAATCCGCTGCCGTGGCAAGGGCATTTGAACTTCCGGTCGTTCGGCAGCCAACTCGGGATGCACCCCAGGTGCGTGCAGATGATGTTCAATGCCGAGAGGCGATCCTCAACGCGAATAATCCAAAACCCCACCGGCTTCGTGACCTCGTTCACCTCGCCGGGAGCCATCGAGGCAAAAACCTCCAACGGACCAACCCGCACCCGAGGATCCTCCTCCTCCGACACGTTCGGCATCATGAATCGCTGAAACGCCAATCCCGACACCGCGCCCGTCCCAGCAACCGACAACCAACCAACGCCGCACGCCGACCCCGCCAGCACGCCGCGCCGCGTCACGCCCGCCTTGCCCCTGCCCGTCGTCGCCGCCATCACCTTCGCCTGACGCCCATCCGGCGGAAGCTCAGACGCCGGCTTCTTCCCCAGCGATTGCAGTGCAGCCGTCGCATGCTCGTCCGACCGCGAGATAGCCGCCGCACCACCCCGCGCCGTCGCCGCGCGCAACAACGCCTGGATCGACGGATCAGGATCAACCGCCACCGGTACTTTCGGCGACTTCTCAGCCGCCTTGGCGACCGGCACCGGGCTCTTGTCCGTCGCCGCTTTCGCCGCCGGGGCAGAGGCCGGAGCGGGCTCCGCAGCCTCCTTCGCCGCTTCCGGAGCGGCGTCGGGAGCCTCACCCGCAACCGTCTCGAACTTAATCACGTCGACCGGGCATTCCTCGGCGGCCTCCTCGATCGAATCCGTCAGCGGCTTCGTAAACTCGGCATTGAGCGCCTCGGGCCGAATAACACACGAGTCGTCGGTCACTTGAAACACGGTCGGGGCGCTGGTCTCGCATGCGTCGCACACGATGCACCCGTCTTCGATCCAGACCTTCGCTACAAGCTGTTTCGTCGCCATGTAATCACCGCCCGCAACACCTAGACACCCGCGGTATCGAGCGACGCATTCGACGCACGCCGCTCCACCGCCGCACGAACCGCACCCACCACCGCCGGTGACGCGTCTGATTCCAACCGCCGAATCTCCGCCCACAGTTCCGAGTCCGCCAGGCGCGAAGACGCCTCCACCGTCACCACCAGATAACGCTCAATCGCCGGCGGCGGGAGCGGGTACTCCCGAACCGTGCCCGACGCCGTCTCGCTCCGGACCTTCACTTCCGATTCCCAATACCGCCGCGAAAGCATATCGAGCAACGTCGACTTACCCCGATCACTGCCCAGCCGCGCCATCGCCAGCGCCGCGTTCCAACGAACCTCACGGTCCATCTCGGAGTAGACCCGCCCCAACGCGCCGATCGCGACCGCGTCACCCTCGTCCGCCACGGCGGACACGGCCACGCACGCGACCGTGCGCACCACTGAGTCGGAGTCATTCAGCGCGCCGATTAGCCGAGGCAACGCCGAGCGAACCTCAGGCACATCCCGCAAACCCGCCAACGCCGAAAGAGCCTCCCGCCGTGTCGTCGCATCATCATCATCTAGCACCGCAACCACCGACCGGACCGCCGCCGGTGAACCGGTCTTCGATAGCGCTTGAATCACGAAGTGCATCTGCTTGCGACCCATCTCGGACAGACCCTCCGAATCCGCCGAAACCCGCGCCAGCAAGGACGACAACCGCGAAACAACCGTCTCGAGTTCCTCCGGAGTCAGCTCTGCCTCCTTCTTCTGAAGCCGCAGCGCCAACTCTCGACCGACCTGCCACACTTCCTTCTCATTGGGCAACAACACGCCCGCCGTCCGTTCGCCGACGCGACTCTCGAGCACATCCAACAAGCCGGAGATGGAACGCTCCCGGTCCGTCGTGATCGACCCGAACAACAGCACGACCACGATCGCGCAACCCACGATCACGCTGATGATCAGCAACGGCACGCCGAACAGCTTCGCCATCAAAGACGGCGTCATCGGCGCAACCCCGCCCGACGGCGAGACAAACTCGTTCTCGTCCTCTGTCATGGGTGCGAAACGACTCGAAGCTTCACCTGACTGACTGACTGAACAACCACCGCGCCACAAAGACCGCGCATGGTACGAGCGAGCTGGCCATTCGCCCAGTTCGTGAACAAAATCACAAACGCCAACACAAAAAAAGGCGAACCCGACGGTTCCACCGATTCACGCAACCCGAACACCCCGCGCCGCCGAACTCAACGGTCCCCGACACCGCAATAAACATAGCAAAGCATTGTTAAAATGCCGCCGCGTCTTGTCAACGCCCGCCGCCCCTTTTTTGACCCCTACCGGTCAGCCGGCGGAACCTGAAACACCGCCGATCTCGCCCGAACGGAAAACGCAACCGGCAGCGCGCCGGACGCATCCCCATCGCACTGCATCCTCACCACTTCGTCCGACGAAACCCATAAGATCTTTGCACGCAAGTAGATAACGTCGTTTCGGCCGACATGCCGGCCCCGTAGCACGCGTACGGCGTGCCCGATCAGCCCTCGCCGCGTCGAACACGGAAGAACGCATACGTCCAACAGCCCGTCGTCCGCGATCGCGTCCCGAACCACCCGCAGCCCCAACGCATAACACGGCAGGACACCAACAAACACCAGCCCCCGCCCGTCGAACACCACCGCGCCGTCAGCCTCGACCCGGACTGCCGGAAACCGATACCCCCAAAAAGTTCGCCACAGCGGTCCGAAGTAGCTCCAGTGCGAGATGTGTCCCCGACGACGCTCGGCAAGCCGGGCGACAGCCTCACCGTCCCAACCGATCCCGGCCATCATCAGAAACGACCGGCCGTTCGCAACCCCGACGTCATGAACACGCCGCCGCCCCGCGATAACCGTCTCGACGATCCCGGCCGGTTCCCGACTCATCCCCAACTCGATCGCCAGCAAGTTCTCCGTCCCGGCCGGAACGATCACAACCGGCACCAGACGCCCATTCAACCCGGCGACCACGTCACTCACCGTTCCGTCACCCCCGACGGTCACCACGACATCCGCTTCGTCCGCCACATCGCCCGCGATCGCCACCGCATCGCCCGCCCCAGCCGTCCAACGCACATCAACGTCACAATCACGCCCGCGCAACCGCGCCGCCACATCCCCCGCAATCGCGTCCACTGCGCGACGCCCCGCCACCGGATTCACGATCATCACAACGCGCATCACGCTCACCCAAAGGTCGCACCGACGCACCGAGTGCGATCGGTGGGTCGCCCATCTCCTCAGAACCCTTCGGCTCATTCGCGGTCAGGGCGTGAGGATGAGGAGCCGCCGGGTCACGCGCGGCGGCGGGCGGATGGATGGACGGTTTTCCTCGCACGATGATCTTGCCTGTGCCCGTGTCAGATCGAACTCCTCATCGCACCCCAATCGCACCAAAACCACCGCGTCTGGCCGGGCGACAACGCCGGCGGCCCGTCAGACCGATTTCAACGCGGGTTTGGCGCGCGGCGCCCCTGCGACGGCCACCGGTGTTCTCAGGTTGAAGGCGGTACGCACCCGCAACCATTCCGTACGAACCTCGCCCAGCCCGCGCAGCAGGAATCGCCGAAGGACCATTACCTTCTCGATGACCGCATTCGGCGTCTCGGCCGGACGGGCACGACGGGCGTGCGTCTTCTTGCTGCGTGCAGTCTTCAGAAGCGCCGCAGTCGCCTGACGAAACCGCCAGTGTGCCGTCATATTCGAATGTGCCGGTTCGAACATGTATCCGAGCCGCGACCGTAAGGGAGCGGGGGACTGCTGCAGATCGTGCGGAAATGTCCGCCACTTGGACTGACCGGACAGATAATAGGAAAACAGACCGCACTCTCCACACGAGACACACTGGTATGTCGGGTATTCCGAATCAGTACCGCTTTCGCGGCTCCTTGCTTTGACCGGCATAAACCCCAACTGGCGGCCCTGCGGACAGTAGTAACAGTCCGGACTCCCCATGATGCACAAAGGCTGCGCGATCCAACTTCCCAGCCTGAGAACGGCGAGGCAGCTTGGGGCAGTCTGCCTCGGGGACCGGCCCTATCGGGTCGAAACGATCGGCCGGATTCGCGTCGGGCAACTGCGTCGACGCCACCGGCATCGATGCTGCAATCCCCGAAAGGTAACCGTTCAGGATATCCCATGACGATCTGCGGATGTACGACCGAGCGGTCACGCCGAGAGATGGGGTGCAAACGGGAATTCCGGGGAAAGTGGCTCTGAACGCGAGGAAGAAGTAGCCGTCATCGCGAAAAAGGAGGCGAGCCACTCGGGAACCGCGTTCGAGTGGTCCCTCCAAGCGGTGCCCGGGTCGCAGGTTGGCTCCCGGACGACGAGTCATTCGCGTCGCACAGTTGCGTGTCCCGGCCGACAGCGTCACGCCCCGGGCTCACACGCGAGGTGCAGCCCTCGGAGGCTGTTTGCGGTCGAGTCCTCAAGAGGCTACCCTGCCCGTGCGTCGAAACATCGGCAGTCCCGGGACGGTAATCATGAGCGCGCGGGCATCGACACTCGTTGAGATCGAAAAACACAAAATCAGCGCGATCATCCGCACGAAGGACGCGCAATTGGCGGCGGACGCTATGGGCGCCGCCGTGGCCGGCGGATTCCGCTTGGTCGAGTTCACGCTTACCACGCCCAATGCGTTGGAGCTGATTGCCGAGTTTTCCAAGCGGCCGGAATTACTCGTCGGCGCCGGCACCGTCATGTCGCCGTCGCAGGCGGGCGAGGCCGTGGCGGCCGGGGCGCGTTTTCTCGTGTCACCGGTCTGCGATCCCGAGGTAATCGCGGAGGCCGCGCGGCTGGACGCGGTGGCCATACCGGGCACGTTCACACCCAACGAGATGATCGCCGCGGATCGAGCCGGGGCGGACATATTGAAGCTGTTTCCCGCACCGCCGGATGTGGTCGAGTACGTTACGGCCGTCCGCGGTCCGCTGCCGCACCTCAAGATCTTCCCCACCGCGGGCGTCGACATGGACAACTTTGTCGATGTGCTGCGCGCGGGGGCGTTCGGCGTCGGTTTCGTGCGATCGCTGTTCACTCCGTCCGACATGGCGGCGGGAGACATGGCGGCCATCGAACGCCGGGCAACCGAGATCACCGATCGGTTCACCTCATTGACAAACCGATGACGTATGAAAAGTGTGGCACCGGTTTTCAACCGGTGATGTTGACCCCAGGAACACCTGTCGTGCGATTCACCCTGACTCTCACCGCGCCTAACAGTACAGCGCAAGGTCGACACACTGGCAGAACCGCGACTGTTAAGGAGCGGCCCCGAACCCTCGCAAACGCCTCATGCGCGCGAGGCCGCTTCCTGACGGGCGCGGTTCTGACC
>JAJDDR010000445.1 GCA_029260255.1 Phycisphaerae bacterium | reverse complement strand
GACGCGTGGCGTCACACACACCCCGAAGCCATTCGACAATACCGTGTCGCCGAACGTCGCGACCGCGCCGATCGCAAACAGTATCGCCGCGCCGCACGTCGGCGTCACACCCCCAAGTCCACGCACTGAACGCACCCCGCGGCCCGGCCCGGCCGCCCCACCGCGAGCACCATGGTGCCCGTGGGCGCTTACGGTAAAGCGACGTAATCCGGTGTGTCGGGTTGCTCACCGGGATTCTCACCCTCCGTGCGTGAACTCGCCCATGCGGTCCATCGAACTCCGCAGGGCTTCCAAGGCGCGTTTCGTCATGGCGACGACCGCGGCCGGGGACTTGTTCAATCTCTCGGCCACTTCCATGACCGAGCGGCCGTCGAGGAAGCGTAGTCGGACCACCTCTCGATGCGCGTCCGAAAGCTGAGAGATGCAGGCGAGCATCGCGCCCACGGCCTCGTCGCGTCGCAGGATACGACTCGGCGTGTCGGAATCCGCGTAGAGCTGGTCCAGAAGATCCAGATGGGACGAGGTGCCGCCGGACACGGCCGGCTTCCGCTCTCTGGCGACGTCACGCATCTGACGGCGCATCGCCCGCCCCGCATCGGTCAGCTTGTGATCCACGATGGTCAGGACCCAATTGACAAACGAGGCCGGGTCTCGCTCCTCGAAACGACCGATAGCACGGTACACCTCGACATACGCCTGCTGAAGGATGTCCTCCGGCTCCGTTCTCGCTCTCAATGCAGGATCCATCCCCGCGTCAACGTGCGATCGCAACACCGGGTGATACGTGGCCAGCAGCTTTGATACCGCCACCGCGTCACCGCCGACGGCCTCCTTCACCCATTGCCGTGTTTGTTGGTTAACCGACATAACCATCCAGGGATGCAATCATAGCACAATCGAGGGAAAGGCTGAATCTTTTGCCTCGGCATGTGGACTTTCATACAATAGCGTGTCCGGCTGACGGGCGATAAAGCCGTGGTTCAAGGAAGGCACCATGAACTCCGTTCCGCCACATGACCACGCCTCACCTGACGAACACATCGCATCCCTGATTAACGAGTATTTCGATCGCCGGCAGTCCGGTGAGGAGCTGACGCCCGAGCGCTTTGCAAAAGAGCACCCCAAAACCGCTGAGAAGCTGAGACCCTATCTGGAAGGGTTGTCGATCCTCGACAGGATCCGCTCAGCGGGCGGCGACTTGATCGGACCGCCGGCGACCTCGTCCGCCGGCGCCGATTTTCCGGCCGTCGACGGGTACGAGTTGCTCGATGAACTCGGCCGCGGCGGAATGGGCGTCGTGTATCGCGCGCTTCAGGTGGCAACCAAGCGCGTTGTTGCCTTGAAGGTCATGCTCGGCGGACCGTTCGCTTCGCACACGGCTCAAAAACGCTTCGATCGTGAGATCGAGCTCGCCGCCCGGCTCCAACACCCCGGCATCGTCCGCATCCTGGAGAGTGGCACGGTGGCGGGGCAGAAGTACTACGCCATGGACTTCGTTCGAGGTTTGCGGCTTGACTGCCATATTGAGGAGCACGAACCGGACACGCGCACGCGCCTCAAGATCATGGAGCGTGTTTCTCAGGCGGTCGAATCCGCCCATCAACACGGCGTGATCCACCGTGATCTCAAGCCCGCCAACGTGCTCATCGACGATGACGGAAACCCCCATATCCTCGACTTCGGCCTGGCCAAGGCAACCGATCCCGCCGGCATCGAGGAGACGCGTAATACGACCGTCTCCACCCCGGGACAGGTGGTTGGCACCCTTCCATACTTGTCGCCCGAGCAGGCCGCCGGCAAGGGCGATGAAATCGACGCGCGCACGGATGTGTACGCGCTGGGCGTGATGATGTTCGAGACCCTCACCGGCGCGCTGCCGTTCGACGCACACGGGAGACCCAGCGAGGTTCTCGAACGCATCGCCGAAGCACCTCCCAGGTCCCCCTCAACCTTGTCGCCGCGCGTCGACAGGGAGATGGAGAACATGATCCTCAAGTCGCTGAGCAAGAGCAAAGCGGATCGCTACCAAACCGCGCACGACATGGCGGAGGACATTCGCAGGTATGTCGAAGGCGAGCCCATCCTCGCCTGCAGGCCCAGCAGCTTCTACTTCCTGCGGAAGAAGCTTTTCAAGCACCGCCGAGCGGCGGCGCTGGCAGCCACGGCGGCGGTGGCGGTACTGATCGTCGCCGCAGCCGGCATCCGCCAACGGCAGCTCGACAGAGACCGCGCACGCTGGGCAGTGTTGGCGATGCAGCGACGCGTGGAGATCGGGGACGCAGCGTATGCGCTCGGAAAGGCGCAGGATTTGCGTGCGCGTTTCGGAAAGCTACCGGAGGCCGCACTCGTGGCCGCCCACGCGGACTACCGGTTCGCGGTGACGATTGCCGGGAGCATCCTCGTGCTCGAACGCACGTTGCGTGAGGATCCGTCATGCTGGTCCTGCCGCGCGCTGCTTGCGGAAATCCATCAGGCCGCGGGCAACACGGAGCGCGCCGACGCGCTGCGCGCCCGGGCGGAGCGCGACGTACCGGATACGGCCGACGCCTGGTACCTGCGATCACTCGCCACACTCGACCCCGGACGCGCCCGTCACTACGCCCGAGAGGCCGTGAAGCGAGACCCGTCGCACGCTCTGGCGTGGTGCCGGTTGACGTGGCTGTGCGATCAGGCCGGTGACCTGGACGGCGCGCTCAAAGGCGCTGACCAGCTCATCGAGTTGGGACGCACACCCGCCACGTGGATGTTCTTCAAAGCACAGCTGTTCGCAAAACACAACCACCTGGAGCGTGCCATCGAGCAATACACCGTGCTGACGCGCGTCAGCCCTGCGCGGGGCACAGCCAACCCGGGAGCCGCCCATTACTATCGCGGTCACGCTCACCGTCGCCAAAGAGAGTACGCCAAGGCCCTCGCCGACTACGACAAGGCGGTGGAGTACACCGGCAGCGAGAACGTCGATCCTTGGATCCTCTATCAACGCGCCACACCGTTGTGGATTCTGGGACGGCATGACGACGCGCTGCGGGATTACGAGCGGGTGCGTGCACTGGTTGGCAAACCGCTCTACTCCGAAGCCCGGCGGGTACTCATTCTCGACGAGTTGGGCCGCCACAGCGAGAGCGCGCGCGTCCTGAAAGCCGCCCTGGACGAGGTCGACAAGCCCTGGCTGCGGCAGATCTTCCGATGTCTGGCGGGAGCGATCACGCCCGGCGAACTGGCGGCCGGCGGCGGTGCCGACCTGACCCTCGAGCAACGCTGCGAAGCCTACTACTACGCCGGCGAAGTCTGCCTGCGCTCCGGCGAACTCGATCAAGCCCGAACCTGGTTCCAGCGCTGCGTCGACACCGGCGTCGAGTTCGACCTCGACACCGCCGCATTGACGCCCATGAACGAGTACGAACTCGCCCAGTGGCGCCTGAGCACGCTTCCCGAGCCGCAGCGGGCGCACGATACCCGCTAAAAAAAAGTGGAAAAAGCGCGTCGTCTCACACCATCGATGTCGTTTCTTATTCCAGCAGGCCTTTCGGTGTGCACGCCTACCGGGGTTGGTCATCTGCGCTCGCACAAGTGACAGATGAGCACAGCGAGTCCCTACTCAGGAGATGGAGTCATGCCCACGGCAAACCCACACCGCGGAACAACGTACGCGCTCGTTTTGGTGACCGCCAGCCTGGTTCAAGCTGCGGCCCATGGGGGCGTAACTAATTTCTACGTCTGCCCGACTGGACCGGCCGACTACCCCACCATTCAGCCCGCCATCGACGCGTCGGGTCCGGGCGGAACCGTACGACTCTGCGACGCGACGTTCAGCGGAGCGGGAAACCGGGACATCAGCTTCGGCGGCAAGGCCATCACCGTCCGGTCGGACAGCGACATCCCCGAAAACTGCATCATCGATTGCGGCGGCTCGGGCCATCGCGGATTCCTGTTCACCAACGACGAGGAATCGACCTCGGTCCTGCGTGGGGTGACCGTCCGGAACGGGTCGTACAGCAATCAGCCGGGCGGCGCGATCCGATGCGGTCAGCCGGGATTCCCGCCGTTCATCCCCGCCGCGCACGGTTCGCCCACCATCGAGAACTGCATCATCACCAACAACCACGCGCAGAACGGTGGCGGAATCTCATGCACCAACGGGTCCGACCCCTACATCTACGAATGCACGTTCTCCGGTAACGGCAGAGTCGGACTCGGCACCGGGGGTGGCGGCGGCGGAATCTATGTTCTGGATTCGTCCCCCACGGTCACCGCCTGCGTCTTTTCGGGCAACGCAATCTCGATGGGTGGTGGCGGTGCAATCTACCTGGAGAACTCCATAACCAGCGTCTGGGGGTGCGACTTCTCGGCCAACTCAGCCGCTTTGGGGGGCGCGATCGGCGTAAACAACGCGGATCCCGAAATCCGACTTAGCGTGTTCTCCGAGAACTCCGCCACAACCGGCGGCGGCGCGCTATACGCCTACGGAGGCTCCGCCGATCCCTTCGTTCTCAACTGCACGTTCTACGCGAACTCGGCTCTCGTTGGTGGTACGATCTACAGTCACACGAGCGCGTCGGTTATGATCGACGACTCGATCATCGCAATGGGCACAAGCGGAGAGGCGGTTTACTGCGCCATGGGCGGCACCGCGACGCTCGACTGTTGCGACGTCTACGGAAACGCCGGCGGCGACTGGGTGGCATGCATCGCGGGTCAGGACGCCAGCGCCCGCAACATCTCGCTCGACCCGCTCTTCTGCGGCGCCGTTAACGGGGACTTTTCCCTCCGCGACGGGTCTCCCTGCTTCATGGGCACACCCCAGCACCCGGTCGGCTGCGGGATGATCGGCGCAAAGCCCCTCGGATGCAGCGGACCCATCACCTGGACCGTCTGCCCCGACGGCAGCGGCGACTTCACCACGATTCAGGGCGCCATCAACACCAGCCTCGACGGCGACATCGTCGAACTGTGCCCGGCCACGTACACCGGCACCGGCAATCGGGATCTCAACTACGGTGGCAGGGCGATTACGGTGCGATGCCAAACCGGTGACCCGGCCGACTGCACGATCGACTGCCAGGGCAGCCCGGCACAACCGCGTCGCGGGTTTCATTTCCAGTCCGGTGAAAGCGCAAGCGCCGTCCTCGAAGCCGTGACAATCATCAACGGGTACATCACCAACTTCCCCGGCGAGGAGAACGGCGGGGCGATCCGATGCACGAATAGCTCTTCACCCACGATCAACAACTGTGTCCTGCGCGACAACACCGCCGAGGGCGCCGGCGGCGGCATGTCGGCCGAAGACTCCGCGCCGGCGCTCACGGATGTTGTTTTCGACCAGAATCACGCCGTTGCTTCGTTCGGCGGTGGCGCGGTCACAGACGGAAGCGGCTCAGTGTCGTTCATCCGGTGCACTTTTGCCAACAACACCGCCGGCGACGACGGCGGTGGGCTGTGCGCTTTCAACATTGTCGCTGTCGAGGACTGCACGTTCGACGGCAAC
>JAJDDR010000444.1 GCA_029260255.1 Phycisphaerae bacterium | reverse complement strand
TAAGTGTAACCCGGTAACCCACTTCCGCGGATTTCCCGGCAGAGTTCAAGCCCGTCCATTCCCGGCATATTCCAGTCCGAGATAACGAAACGGCATGGATTAGCGTGTATATGTGCAATCGCCTCCGCACCGTCACGCGCTGTAGCCACGTCATGACCTGTTTCATTCAGGGCATCCTGCAGCATATCGAGAGCAATATCGTCGTCGTCGACAATCAGAATCTGCATCGCGTTTTTCCTGTGTCAAGGTACCTGTGTATCGTTTGTCACCAGCAAGTCCGGCACGTATTCGAGGCATCGTTGAATCTCATCACGAAGCTCGGTCAAGCAGATATCAGCTCCCTGGAGGTCATCCGATCGTCCCATTTCCTCGAGCTGGGCGGTCAGTTCGCGCACACGTTTGGCTTCCAGGCATGCCGCGGCGCCCTTGAGGCTGTGCGCTGTGTTCGCCGTTCTCTCAGTGTCACCCGACGCGACACTCTGCTCGATGGCATTCAGGTCTGCTTCAGCCCGCGCCTGAAATTTCACGATTGTGCGGTGGATGAGACTCCGCTTGTCCCCCCAGCGTCTAAGAAGCGCATCGACATCGAACGGCCCTTCCCCGTGTGTCGGAGGGAGTTTCGCCGTTGGTTCTTGCAGCGTCATGGGCTCCGGAAGGACGTCAGACGCCGGCTGCGTCTCCGAGAGCGTTTTGTTCATTGTTGGGTCAAGATGCGATTCGATAGTTTCGACCAAGCGTTTCGGATCAAGTGGCTTGGAAACGTAGTTATCCATGCCGGCCTCCAGACAACGCTCACGGTCGCCTTTGATCGCGTTGGCGGTCAGCGCTACGATCGGGATTCTTACCGTCGTTCTCCCCCGGAAAGCATCTTGGGTTTCGAGTTCTCGAATCAGGCGGGTGGCCTCGAAGCCATCCATCTCGGGCATCTGGCAGTCCATCAGAATAAGGTCGTACGGCGTGCCCAGGATCGCATCGACAGCTTGCCGGCCGTCCGCTGCGGTATCGCATTCATAACCCGCATTCGTTAAGACTGTTTCCGCAAACTCTCTACCGATTTCATTGTCCTCGACGAGTAGAAGTCTCGCTCCTGCCGTTCTTGCCGTGCGTTTCGGCTGACGCACGTCTGACGCCGCCTCAAGAACTGTAGCTGTAGGAATTGCGCGGGCACATGCGATGGTCTCTGCGATCGCGGCCATGAGCGGTGATTGCATGACCGGTTTGGTTAGCCAGTTGTTGAATCCTGCAGCTTTGATTCGCTCGACATCATCACAACGCCCCATGGACGTCAGTAGAAGAAGCGGCATGTCGTGAAGAGCGGGGTCAGATCGGATAACCTGAGCAAGTTGCTCGCCATCCATGCCCGGCATCTGCATGTCCAGGATGGCAAGGCCGAACGGCTCTCCCGATGTCGCCGCTTCGTGAAGGACGCGCAGTGCCGTTGGTCCGTCGGGCGCGGTCGCGTGGGTCAACCCAAAGCTGGCGAGCTGTTCCTGGAGGATCTCGCGATTCGTCGCGTTGTCATCAACAGCGAGAACACGCACTTGCCGAATGTCGTCGGAAAGCGACCGGGCGGTTGCGGCGTCCTCTTCACACGTCTCGAGCTGGGCAGTGAACCAGAATAGGCTGCCTTTGCCTTCGGTGCTGTTGACTCCGATTTCGCCGTCCATTAGTTCCACCAACTGTTTCGATATGGTTAACCCCAGGCCGGTACCGCCGTACTTGCGGGTCGTCGAGCTGTCCGCTTGCGAAAACGACTCGAAGATCTGTTGTACCCGGTCTGTCGGTATGCCGACGCCTGTGTCGTTGACGCAGAAACGGACTGTCGCTCCAGAATCGCCATGGCAATCCGTTGTCACTCGGATCACTACTTCGCCTTCGTCCGTGAACTTGATTGCATTGCTCACCAAGTTCCTAATCACCTGTTGAAGCCTTCCGGCATCACCGCGTACACGCGTCGGGACGGTTGGATTGATCCAGCAAACCAGCTCAATACTCTTGTTCTCCGCAGTAGAACCCAGTTGCAGCACGACGCTCTCCACCGCGCAACGCAGGTCGAATTCGACGTTCTCCAGTTCCATCTTCCCGGCTTCGATTTTGGACAGGTCCAAAACATCGTTTATCAGCGCAAGCAACGCATCTCCTGACGCCTTTGCTAGCCCGGCGTACCGGCGTTGCGTTGGGCCCAATGTTGTACCGAGCAGTAGCTCGGTCATCCCGAGCACTCCGTTCAACGGCGTGCGCAGCTCGTGGCTCATGTTGGCCAGAAACTCGCTCTTTGCCTGGGTGGCCTCCTGAAGCCTCCTGTTTGCCTCGGTTAGGGCGGCCGTTCGCTCCCGCACAACGGATTCGAGATTGTCTCGATGTTCTGAGAGTTCCGCTTGGTTAAGCACGAGCTCGTCCAGTACTTTCTTGCGATCAACAGCCGCCGCCACGATGCTGGCAACAACTTGAAGGAAACTGGCGTCGAACTCGGTAAAATCTCTGCGACTGGTGGAATGAACTCCCAAGACTCCGTAGGGGCTCGCCCCACTCGGGATGACGACACTTGCGCCGCTGACAATATTATGATCAAGGAGCAGCGAGGGGCCGCTAAATCGAGACTCCCTTCGCAGGTCCTCTACGATGACGGGTTTCTTGGACCTCAGTGTGTAGCCCGCTTGGGAAGCAGTTCCGGCCTCTACGGTATCGCGACCCACGCAACCGGGGTTCCAACCCACTCCCGATCGGAGGAGCAATTCGTCGCCGCCTGGCAGGAGTTCCAATATCTTGCAGTGCTCGATGGCCAGCGTGTCGGCTACAGTCTCAACGACCGTCTCCAGCAAGCGATCTAGGTCGTCGACAACCAAAGCAAGTCGACCGAGTTTCGCTGCCGCCGCTTGATGGGATGATTGCTCTTCGATCTCGCGTTTCGATTTGCGAAGGGCTTCTAGCTGCAATCGGCGATCGGTGATGTCCCGAATGGCGCTCGCAACGAGCGTGCCTTCCCCCGTGTCAATCGGGCTCAGGCTGATCTCGATGGGAAACTCGCTGCCATCCCGACGCTGGCCTGCCAGCTCCAATCCATCGCCCATGGCGCGCGAGGCGGGGTTGGAGAAAAACTTGGCCACGTGCTCAGGATGCCGGTCCTGAAATCGTTCGGGTACCAAGACCTCGACAGCCTTGCTGAGCAGCTCCTCCCGGCAATAGCCGAAGAGCTTCTCCGTTTGGGCGTTGATGAGAACGATCTTGCCCTCGGCGTTTACGATCACCATGGCGTCCGGGGCGGATTCCAGAAGAGCCCGGAACTTTGTCTCGGCATGCTCGCGATCTCGCCATCTGCGAAACGAGAAGACAAGGCCAACGCCCAGAAGAACGGTCACGGCGATGAATACTTCGAGTTGAAACCATTCGAGTTGCCGCATCCACTCGACGATAGCCCCCATGTTGCCGGACAGGGCCGCGATGAGGAGAATCGCGATTACTAAAACTACAGCGGCTCGCCCCGGCTTTGGCCGTGCTTTGATTACTTTCTGAGAAAGAATGTCGCGCTCTCGTGGCATCTTCATGACTTACGGCCTACCGGTTATGTTGGTGGGCGATCTGGACTGCAACGTCACTCCTCCGATGACCCGACCGCGGCCTGTGCCGGAGCCGCACTCTCGCCTTGCCGGTTCAGGTGTCGCTCGATAGCGCGCCTGGAGAAACGCCACAGGCGGCCAATTCGCTGGCCTGGTAGCCTTCCTTCCGCAGCCAGCCGGTACACGGTCACCCGCGACACTCGTAGCAGCGCTGCAACCTCGGCCACAGTTAGGACGTCGTCTTCGTTCAACTACAAAACCCTTCTTGTGATTTGGGAGTAAGAGAGTGAACTCCCGGCCCTCAGAGGAGATTGTCGGCCAACAGAGGTAACGCCGTTAGAACGCAGAACAACGTGAACGCCGGCCGTCCATTTCGCGATGATTATCAGCCCCAGGGCAAAATGGGCATTTTTGCGAAGAGCGTATTGGGTGTCCTTCGCCGTCGCCTCAGCGTTCGAAAGAGATCACCGCCAGCGGCTGGACCGCAACGTAACCCCCAATTGTCGGACGGTCCCGGTCCAGCACTACAGCGGCCCAATTGGGGCTCAAGACCTGATTTCTGGCCCCGGTGAAACGCCTGAAAAGCCGATTCGCTGGCTGGAAGGCGGGTGTCGGGAGTCTCGCGTTCAGGGCTGTTTCTCCTCGCACTCGTTGGCGGGCGTGGGGATTGTATCCCCCTCCGGTTGGTCACGTTTGCAGTACTCCTCGGCCCGCCCCTGGGATTACGAACGCGCTCAGTTGTAGCCGCACGGCAGTACGGCGAAGGAGCGACCGTTAGATAACAACGCGCACGCCGAGCGATTTCCAGACTCAATCTGTTCCATCGCTATCCTGTGATGATAGGAGCTGTTCTTCGGCGATTCGGACAAGTAAACGTGAAAGTGCCAAATACGGGGCGAGACCGTCTTGTTCTGCTGCCCCAGAAAAGGCCTCCCATTTGTCCTCCCGAATCGAGCCAATAACCTCAGCAAACTCGTTGGCTAAACTCTCACGTAGCTCGTAGTTCATGGCTTCACTTCGCTCCCCGTGTGGGCATTGTCGCGGACTCTTGAATCGGTCACTTGCCGCGCAAGCATACTATGCTTCAGCGGCCGCGCCGACAGGGGTTACACCGTTTGACCGACGCCGGACGGTAGGATGCATCCGCCCGGTGACAGCCCGCGAGATAGCGCACACGCTCGCGTGGTCCGGCCATAACAGGAGCAGACCAGGTGATGGACACCAAGTCGAAGGATACCGAAAGGAGTAATGTTATGAGCAACAGTGAAACCAAGAACCAGCCCGTCCAGGAGATTCGGATGGGCCTCATCAAGGCGGTCATCTGGGCCAACCCGACGAAGTCGAACGGCATCATGCACAACGTCACGTTGTCGCGCATTTATCGCGACACGAACGGCGATTGGCAGGAGACCCAGTCATTGGGTCGCAATGACCTGCTGCTCGCTGCGAAGGTGCTCGATGCCGCCCATACTTTCATCTGTCGCAAAGAACAGGAACGCGAAGCCCCCACCGACGAGGCGGTGGCTACGAAGAATTGAGGTTTTGACCCCGTCCATCACCTGGGTCTCTTGGCGCCGCACGGCATGGGAGAGCCCTGCTGATGCGTTCCAGCCTGCAAGTGCAACCCACATACGCATCGGCCATCTGCCGAACTCGACAATCATTGTGCTGCCGTATCCGCCTGCGGCTCGGGACCCTGTCGGCCGTCGCTCACCAGACCGAGCGAAGCGAGTGGGCGACGGGCGATAGGGTGAGACGTGGGCGGGGCCTGCGGA
>JAJDDR010000443.1 GCA_029260255.1 Phycisphaerae bacterium | reverse complement strand
CGTGCGTTTCGGCGACAGCGATTCGAGGTTGTCCGGCAGACCTCGGAGAATGCGGCGGGCCTCGTGGGGATCGCCTCCCCCGGTCGCCAGCTTGTGCATGCGATGGGCTTGATAGAGTCCCAAGGCACCCTCGGCGAAGAGAACCAGAACCGCGGGAATGGGCGCGATCTCAGCCATCGCAGCCAGCGCGATATTCAGCATCGCCTTTCCGTACGGGTGGTCGTGGTGTTTGCTGAGTTCAACATCGCGCGCTACGGCGTCCAGCCGCGCGTCTCTGGCGAGCGGCGTGCGTTCCCGGCGCTCCCAGGCTCGCCTGACCAGCGCTCGATGATCGCGCGCGCGACGCCGCGAGCCGAGCTCGTCGTCCTCGACGCGGGCCCGGTTGCCCGCCAGACTGAAACGATACCCGGAGGGGTCGTCGCCGAGCCCGCAGTACTCGGCCGAGAGTTCATCCGTTCGCGCGTCGGCGGTGTAGTACCCACACACGAACTCGGTGTCATAGTCGGGACGGTTGAACGTAACGCAGGGAACCACGAGGAAGAGCGTGGGCGTCGTCGGACGGTGATCCTGTATCTCGAGCAGCGCGCTGCGCGCCTGCAACCGTGCGCTGGTGATTGCCGCCGCCAGGCTGCGTATGTCCGGGTCGACATGACTCGCGTCACGGAGCATGGCGACGCGGTCCTTGCCCTCCGACGTGAACGACTCACGTAAGCTGTCAAGGAACGGAAAACGCGCGCCGTCGATGAGCGCGTGCAAAGCTCCGCACGCCAGCGACTCGCAGTGATAGCGGTCCATCGTGCCGTACCGCGGGCCCGACGGGGTCTCCTTCACCGCGACGTGTGCGTTGATCTTGACGACGAGGCACTTGAACGCACCTTCCGATTCGTGCGTTGCGTAGTGCTGCTCGGCGATCGATACCGAGCCCCATTCGTGGCGCCCGCCGAGATTCGACGTGTGGAACGGCGACTTGTTCCAGAACTTGATAGCCGGGAGCAACTCATCCACGAAACCGCGCTGAAACGCGTCGACGCACTCCTTCTCGGCTTCGTCGGAACAGGTGACGTGCATCGCGCCCACCAGCGACGCACCCAAGCCGCGCACCGTGTCCCGCAGCGTCCGGCAGACGTGATCGAGTTCGTGCTCGGACCCGACGAGTGTTTGTAACGCTTCGATCATCGGTATCATCCTACGCGGCGGGCAGCAAGTGTGGCGGCCCCACCCGGTTCTGCAACTGCACTGTTGTCGCTGGGGATTTCGACTGCCGCAGTTATAAAAACGCCCTCATCTTCGACGCGCCACGACGATCATCGATTCAATCCCGGAGATCCGCCGCAAACGGCTTGACGCCCACCTCCGGGGCCGACATCGGGCCGTGGATGCGGTAAGTGATTACCTTGTCGGTGATTTGCCCGAACAGCTTACCGGCCTTGCCGAGCATCGATTGCACTTTCTCGAGCGGTCCCGCGTTGACCTCGAGGTCAAGCTGCCCGTCGAAGTAGATCATCCCGCGAACGCGCGCCGCCAGGTACGATGAGACCATCTCCCCTTCGGTCACACGCATGCCACCCGGCTCGAAGTCGAAGACGAGATCGGCCCGGTCTTTCGGCGCCCCCTTCGCCTTCGCGTTCTTCGATCCGATCAGACGAAGGAGATCGGACATGCCCGGCAGCAGAACGAGCCGGCCATTGTCGATGTTGAGCGTCCCGCCGCCGGAAGCGGCATCAGGCCACCGCGCAAGGGCCGCGTCGAGTTGCCCGTTGGAACGTACGGTTCCGGCGTAACGTGCAGGCCCGTCGGCAATCGCTCGAAGGGTCCGTTCGATCTTGACATCGGCGATGTCCCAGGTGAGCCGCATTGGACGATCGCCCGTCAGATTCGTTCTAATGTGGGATACGAAACGGCCATCGAGCAACCGCGCATCGCAGTCGATGTTGATGACGGCGTCTGCAAGTACTCCCTTGATGCCGACGTGCTCGACCGGCAGGATCTTGTCACCGAGCGCGAGGCGCGCATCGCGCAACGTCACGTCGAGGTCCATCTTGCCCGATTCAAACTGCTTCAAGGGAATGGAACCGGTCAGGTTGACGGTGAGGTTTCCCTGCACCTCGTGATCGCGCAGCATGGACTGCACCCGCGGCGGAAACACCTCGTACTGCGCGGTGCCAAGCACGACGGACAGCGCCAGCGGTTCGATGTCGAGAACCGACGTGTCGAGGTTGATGCGGGCGTCTACGTCGGCGTTGAACACGGGCTCACGAGACAGTTTACCATCGAGGTTGTACCAGCCGGGTTGCTCCGCGTCCGGAATCGTATCGAGCGCGGTGGTGAGTCCGCGCAAGACCATCGGCTCCGTCCCATCGCCCGCGTCGTACACGAGTTGCCCGTCACGAATCGCTACGTGCCGCAGGACGAGCACGTCGCTGAGACGGTGCCCTTCCTCCACGGTCTCCGGATCAGCCGCGACGGCCGGCGGAATGATGCCGTTCCACCCGACGAAACCGCCGCCGTCCGCCTGAACGAACCGGAGCCGCGGCGCGTCCAGCTCGATGCGCTGAATCTGAATCGGCTTGCCCGGCACGGGCGGCTCGGCGAGTTCCAAGAGCAGGCGATCCGCCGCAACGAGTTCCTCCCCGCCGCCGGACATGGTCATGCCGGTGACCACGACGGTGCCGGGGGCCTGATAGTCGAGCGTGGAGAAACTGGCGGTCATCGTCGTGTGACCCTCCAGGACGCCGACGATCTGCTGGCCGATCCACTGCTCCAAGGCGGATGACCCCTCCCTCCCCGTGATCGACATCGTCACCGCAATCGCCGAGACGCCCAGAACGGCCGCTGAACCGAGACACCATGTCAGTTTTTGTCGCCGAGTCATGCTCCATACCCCTGACGTCTTGACTGTTAGTTGCCGTCCAGCATAAGGATGATGAAATGAGCGATTATTGCAAGCCGTCCGGCACTCGCCGGCGAACGGCGGGCAGGAGTTCCACAAAGACACACGACGTGAGAATCATGATGAACAGACGAAGAACGACGATGTTGACCGTTCTGATTTTGGGGTCGGTCATCGCAGCCCAACCGGTCTGGTCCAAGCCGTTGCCCAGCGACGCCCGCATCAGGACCGGCACCTTTGCCAATGGCGTGAAGTGGTACTACCGCGCCCACGGCAACCCGCCCGGAAAAATGGCGCTGATGATCCACATCCGATCCGGCTCGCTTAACGAGACCGACGATCAGAGGGGGTTGGCCCATTTCATGGAGCACCTTTGCTTCAACGGTACCGAGCACTTTCCGCCCGGGGAGTTGATCCCCTACTTTGAGAGTATCGGCATGGAGTTCGGTGCCGACCTCAACGCGTTCACCAGCTTCGACCAGACCGCCTACATGCTGTTCACGCCCGACACCGAGACGGAGCAGATCGGCAAGGCGTTGATGGTCCTCAGTGATTATGCATTCCGGGCCAGCCTGGTCGCAGAGGAGATTGACAAGGAGCGCGGCGTCATCCTCGAAGAATCGCGCACCGGCAAGAGCGCGTTTCAGCGCGTGCGCGACAAGCTGTGGCCGGAGCTTTTTGCGGGCACGCGCTTCGCCGTGCGTCTGCCGATCGGCGACGAGGACGTGATCGCCAACGCCCCGCGGGAGCAGTTCGTGGACTACTATCGCACGTGGTACCGCCCCGAAAACACGACCGTGGTCCTCGTCGGCGATGCCGAACCCGAGCGGATCGTACCTCTCATGGAGAAGTGGTTCGGCGCGTACAAGGCGGAGATTCCCCAGAGGCCGCAGAAGGGCGCCGAGTTCAAGCCATTTACGCAGGAGCGGTCGATCGTGGTGACCGACCCGGAATTGTCGCGCTGTTCGGTGCAGATGTTGAACATCCGACCCGGTCGCGCGCCCACGGTGACGTCTGAACAGGCCCGCGTCGAACTCATCGAGTACATCGGCGGTTGGATCATGGGAAGGCGCTACGACGAGATGGTCAACGAAGGAAGGGCGAGCTTCCGCCGTGCCGGAGTCGACGTCAGCAACTTCTTCAGCGAGGCGCTGCTCATGTCCGGATCCGCGTCCGGCGAACCGGCTGACTGGGCAAAGATGCTCGAAGAATTGGTCGTCGAGATCAGCCGGGCCCGCGAGCACGGTTTCACCGAGCGCGAACTTGAACTCGCCAGGAGTGAACTCACCGCCTCCGCCGAACGAGCGGTGAAAACCGAATCGACCCGCAACGCGCGCCGCATGGTGCGAGGCATCGTCTCCGCGGTGAACGACAAGGTGCCCATCACCTCGGCGCAGCAGGATCTCGACCTGTACAACGAGCTGCTTCCCGGCATCACCCTCGGCGAGGTCAATGATGACTTCAGGAAGCACTTTGAACCCGGCACGTTCGCCTACGTCGTGCAGACGCCCGACAAGGAAGGCAGCGTGATTCCCGCTCGGGAAGAGGTGCTGGCCGCCGCCCGCGCCGCATGGGCGCGCAAGACGAAACCGCCAACCACGTCCGACGCCCCGACCGAAATCCTTGCCAAAATGCCGACGCCGGGAAAGGTCGTCAATTCGCACACCGACAAGGATCTCGACGTCACCAGCGCGTGGCTGAGCAACGGCGTCCGCGTCCACCACCGCTACATGGACTACAAAGAAGACACCGTGATGCTGAGCGTCTCGCTCGCCGGCGGCTCGATCGAGGAGACCGCCGCGAACGTCGGCATCACGCAGGTCGCCGCCCTGGCGATCAACGAGGCAGCGACGGGCCGCCTCACGTCAACCAACATCCGCGACATCATGACCGGAAAGAAGATCAGCGTCCGCAGCGGCCGTGGAGGCGACTCCCTGCCGATCAGCGTGAGCGGATCGCCCGACGATCTCGAGACCGGTCTGCAACTCGTACACGCGCTTCTGACGGACGGCAAGATCGAGGAGTCGGCGTTCAAGAACTGGAAGCTGAACACGCTCCGTCGGATCGAGATGATGGAGAAGATGCCGCGAGTCAAGGCGTTTGAAGGGCTGGGCGACCTGCTCTCCGGCGGCGACCCGCGGCAATCCGCTCTGACGAAGGAAAACGTCGAAGCGCTTTCTCTAGAACAAGCTCAGGCGTGGTTCGACCGCCTCCGCCGCGAATCGCCCATCGAGGTAGCCGTAGTCGGCCACATTAAGCTGGACCAGGCAATGCCACTGATCGAGAAGTACCTCGGATCGTTACCGGAGCGGTCCAGGTCCGCGTCGCACCTGGACAAGCTGCGACGCCTGGCACGCGAGACCGGACCGTTGCAGAGGAATATCCGAGTCGAGACGGTGACCCCGCAGGGAATGGCCATCGCCGGATTCGTGGGCTGCGAGGGGCGCAACGAGTCCGACCTGCGCAGGCTGCAACTCGCATCCCAAGTGCTTACCAGCCGGACGGTCAAACGAATTCGGGAAGAACTCTCGATCGTCTACTCGATCCGTTGCAGCAGTTCGCCCTCCCGAGTTTACGAGGACGCCGGCAGGTTCTCGGCCGGAGCGCCCTGTGATCCGGCGAACGCGGCGAGGGTCGTCGAGGAAGTACATACTCTTTTCAAGGACTTCGCCGAGAACGGCATGAGCGAGGAGGAGTTGGACAACGCCAAGAAGCAGGTCGCCAACAACCTCGACACGTCCATGCGCGAGCCCAGGTACTGGATGGGCGTGCTGCGGAATCACGACATGCACCATCGCGACCTGAACGAAGAAAAGACCAAGAAGGAGGCGTACAAGCGCATCACAAAGGAGCAGGTGCAGTCGACGTTCAAGAAGTACTGCACCCCGGCTCGTCAGTTTCGGGTGACGGCGGTTCCGGCCGAGCCGGCGACTCCCCAGGATACTCCGAAGAAAGAAACCGCGGATACGCCCGCCTCATAGGCGGGGAGAAACGAGCCGCGGGCTTCAGTCCGCGCGGACGTCCGCGCGGG
>JAJDDR010000442.1 GCA_029260255.1 Phycisphaerae bacterium | reverse complement strand
GTGAGGAAGAAGAGGTTGGCGGCCGCCGGGGCGCCGAGCAGAATGGTCCACGCGACGGGCGCTCGGCCTCTGCCTTCGGGGAGCATGGTGGGGTGGAATCCGACGCCGCCGCGTCGGGCGATGCGTGTGAGGCGCTCGGGGACCAACTGCGATAAGCCGACGACGAAGAGCAGGTCGGGTGGGTGGGCGTTGAGGAAGGACTCGACGTGCGGCTCGGTTACTTTGATGAACGGCTGATAGGGGATGTTCGCTTCTTCGGCGCGTTCGCGCAGGGAGCGGTAGTCGGAGATGCCGTCTGCTTGCGACGCGTCGACACCGAGGACGCCGGTTATCTCGACGTTTCCGCGGATGAGGGCGTCGAGCGTGTACCAACTCGAACTGACGCTGCCGATGAGTGCGACGTTCATGTCGGGACCTTGTCTCCGACGGTGGCGAATGCGGGGAAGAGGACGTTGAATTTTCGGCGGCGGATGGCGGTGAGCCCGGCGGTTTCGAAGTAGCTGCTCATGACGGGCCAGGCGGCGTGGTGGATGTCGCCCTCGACGCGGGCGATGGCGACGTCGAAGACGAACCAGCCGATGGCGCAATCTCTGAACCCGTCGATGATGATGAGGCGTCCGCCGGGGGTGAGCAGGCGGGTCATCTCGGTTACGACGGTCTGTTGGTGCGGGTAGTGATGAAACGAGTTGGAGCAGGTGATGATGTCGAACGACGCATCGTCGAACGGCAAGTGTTCGCTGTCTCCGTTGACGAAGTGGGGTCGTTCGCCGGGCGGGTCGGCATCGAACTTGGCGGCTGCGGCGCTGCACATGTTGCCGGCGTAATCGAGTCCGACGATGTCGACCTGCCAGGGGGAAGCGGCGAGCGCGGTGGTGAGGGTTCCGGTTCCGCAGCCGACGTCGAGGATTCGGAAGGGTCGTTGGCGTTCGGCGTTGAAGCGTGCGATTTCCTCCATGAGCGTGATGTAGCTGGGGCGAAAGTGGAAGTGGTTGAGTATCGAGTGGTCGTAGTCGTCGGCCCAGGCGTCGAACTGGTGTTTGGCACGCCGCTTCATGACGGCGTGGGGGCACGGAATCTGCTCTGCGGCGCGATTCATGGGAGGGAACTGTAACGCGGTGCCGACGACAGGGAAAGGCGAGGCGACGTTGACCGCGGGCGATGGATGCGCGACGATTGCCGCGCGCCGCATCGTCTTGACGGAAGTTGGGAGAATCTGAATTGTCCACACATTCATGCACGCAGCGCCTGGGGCGAGACGCGATTCACATTCTGGTCGGCATGGTCGGTATCTCGTGCCTGCTCGCGGCGGGATGCGGCGATCCGCCTCCGGCCGGTGGCAGTCCGAGCACGAACGCCAATGCGAATGCCGGCGGCGGCGGTTCACCGGTCGACGTGGCCGTTGACGTGGTGGTCACGCGGGCCGACGTTCTCGCCGTGCTGAACGCATGGCGCGCGTCGCTCTTGGTCAATCTCCCGGCGGCTGAGAAGCAGGACGTGGACAGCTACGTGGCCGGTTTTCCGATTGATACGCCCGAGGGGGTCGAGCCGATCGAGATCGTCGCGAGCGACGACGCCGATCCGGTGATGACGGCGGCAATCAATCGCCGCGATTGGGCGTACGCGTACCGGGGCGCGGCCTACACGATGGTTGGCGGATTCACGGAGGATCAGTCGCATCTGATCGACGTCGGCATGTGGTGTTTCGTCGAAGCGGCGTTGCTGGTGACGGACGAGCCGGAGCATTTGACGAACGTCGCCTTTCATCTGAACGAGAAGGGCGAGTACGCGGACGCGCGTATCGTTCTGCGCTACGCGGTGTCGATCGACGACGCGGTCGGCGCGGCGTGGAACAATCTCGCGTTCTCTTACAATTCCGAAGGTGATGCCGATACGGCGCTGGCGCATCAGATACGCGCGGTGCAAGCGCGGTCGGAGGTGTCGCTGTATGTTGAGAGCATGGCTATCTACGCGGATCAGGCGGGGGAGTCCGGCGTGGCGGAACTGGCCCGAGCGATGTTGGACGACGGAACGGTTTCGGAGCCGCCTTCGCCGGATGTTCCGGGCGGGTTGTCGGTGGCCGGCTTCGAGGTGTTTACCGACGTGCTGTTACTCGCCCAAGACATGATCTTCGAGATGACCGACTACACGGACGCGGGCATTCAGGCGGGCATCGAGGCGCTGGACGCGCAATACGTCTTCGATGTACCGGAGACTCGACGGAGATGCGTTCTTGCGATCACCCATGAGCAACTGAGTCAGGACCCGCTGGTCGATTGCAGAGATTGCTACTTCCCGGAGGCGGCAGCGCGGTGGAATCTGTCGCTGGGAGTCTACCAACTCAATCGCAACTTCTCTTATGCGCATATCGCGCACATGACGCGGGTGCGCAACGACTTCCTCTCGCGCGGTTTGGTTCTGATTGAGGGCGCCTCGATCAGTTCGGCGGAGAAGGCGAGTCTCTCGGACTACTGGGCGCGCTTGACCCTGGCCAACCTCAACGGCATCTCGAGCGGGATACTGGAAGACCTGCGGTTGCTGTGGGAGAGCCGCGTCGAGGTCGACCGCGGGGCGATGAACCAACTGCCGTGCGTGGGCGGAGGTATCGCGGTGATCGAGGAGGACGATCCTCTTTGCCGAGGTTTCATCGTGAACTACCTGTTCTGCACGAAGTGGGAGCTGTCGCTCTTTTTCGTCGGTTTCAGTTTCGATCCGGACAAGGAGACGATGGAGCTGAGTCTCGGGCAGGGGTTGCAGGGGAAGTTCGAGTACAACTTCAGGAAAAACGCCTGGCGTCTGGGGGTGGGTGTGGGCGTGAATCTGGACCGCATCATCCGTGCGGGGACGACGGCCCGTTACGGTCCGGACTCGGGTTTCGACGTCACGGCTGAAGTCAAGGCGGGGATTCCGTCCGTTCTACCGACGCCGGAGGCGCCGCCGATCGCGAAGCTCGCGATTTTCACGAACCACTGACGCGGCGCATGCGCGCAGACGGCTGCCGTGCGCTTGAGCCGTGCGCTCGAGCCGTGCGATGGGGTGCGTGGTCAGGCGCGCAGGTCGAGGGCGGCGAGTTCGCGGAACACGGCTTCGACGACTCGGTCGATGCGGTGCTCGGTTTCGTAGGTGCCCTGTCGGATTTCGTTTTGGACGCGGTCGATTCGCGCGGAGCGCTCGTCGCGCGCGATTTCGAAGTTGGCGAGTTGCTCACCTCCGCCGGAAATCTCGACGCGGTCGGCGACGCGATTGCCGGCCGCGGGTTTCCCGTTGCGCTCGGTGTGACGCGCCTGATCCGTGACGGTGTCGCGAGGTGTCACGCTGTTGATGTTATTGACCGGCTGCATCATCAGTCAGTCTCATGCCCCATTAAAATAGACGCGATTGCACTCCGCCGCGGAGGCCCGGTGAAACGGTACACGTTTCGGCGTCGATGCGTTGCTGCGCGATTCGCGCCTCAGCCTTCGCGGCACTCGGCTCACGCGCATTCATCCGTGAATGGCGGGAGGGGAGCGTGATCGGCCTGTCGGTGTCTCGCGGCCTGTCGGTCCTCCGACGGCGCTGGAGACGGGCCCGGTTATCGCCCCGCCCGTACACTATCGTCGTCCCGTAATGTCGATCTTGAGCAAAACCCACGTGGCAATGTTGATATTCGGTCGCTCGGGTTGGGGTGCCTGCACCGCCCGTTCGGATGCGGTTCGCAAGTCCGTTTTTGCGTAGGGTTTATGGTCCGCGCCGGGTGCGGCGGGGTGTTGGGACGCCCGACAAGCGACGACGTTTCGGCGGGTGAAAGGCTATCGAATCGCGGCGAAGGGGCGGATCAAGCGGGCCAGGTCGGAGATGGTCTGCTTCTTCTTCAGATCGAACGGGAGGAAGGTGCCGTGATTGTGGTCGCTGGCGAGGATGATGAGGCGATCATGGACGATGGCGGACCCGGTTTCCTGAGGTTGATGCCCGGTGATGAACCAATCGACGTCGAACATCTCGGCCAGGGTTTCGAGCAGCTCCGGCGGGTGGTGCCGACCCCAGACCAAGGCGTAGGCTCCGCCACCCTCGACCATGTCCGGTTGTTCGAGCGGTCGGTGTATGACCGAGGGGTCGAAGTGGGCCATGTCGCCCAGATTGGGCAGGGAATGAGAGAGGAAGACGCGGTTGGGCGTTCGGGCGGCGAGGGCGAAGGAGGCGATGTACTCGCGCAGGGCTTCGAGCACATCTTCGGCGTAGTTGCCGTACACTTTGGTGAGGCTGCATTCGAAGTCGTAGTTGACGATGCGCCCGCCCTTGCATATCTCCTTGCCGGTGTACTGCGAGAGTTCGTGGTTGCTGTGCAGGAAGTGGACTTGATCGGGAAACTCGATCTTCCACTTGGCGGCTTGGACGACCAGTTCGATGGAGTTGTCGTCGCCGATAGGACCACTGTGTTCGGCGTGGATGTGCTCGTGCAGGATCACGTGCCTTGCGGGGGCGTTGGCCAGGTCGGCGTATCTCTGGAGTTTGGCGAAGTTGCGCAGGTGTCCGTGCATGTCGCCGGTCATGACGAGTTGACCGTAATCCGGAAAACGGAGTAGTGATCCCTCGCGCAGCGCGTTCTCACGGTTCAGCCTGGCGGCCTCACGGATCGCCTGTACGTCGGATCTTGTCGATGTCATCGTGTTCACTCGGGTTTCCGTTCTCCGGCCGGCGCGGTGCTCGTGCCGGCCGCCGTTTTCTTGGCGGCCTGTTTTTGCCACATCTGTTCGGCGACGTCCAGTCGGGCGATCACCTGTTTCATGTCGGCGGGTCTCTTGTCGGGTGCTTTTTGGCAGCAGTCCATTGCCAATTGCGACAGTGCGGCTGGAATCGTGGGGATCAGATCCTTGGGGGCGACCTTGGGGGCTTTGATTTCGTGTCCGCCGGGTTTGGCACCCTGGCGGATATCGGTGGGGAAGGTCCTGCCGGTGAGCGTCCAGTAGAGCGTCGCGCCGAGGTTGAAGACGTCGGTCCGCCGATCAAGCGGGAGCTTCTGCACCTGCTCGGGTGCGATGTAATCGGGAGTGCCCTGGATACGCAGCTTCTTGTGTCCGATGGGGCAGCTCTGGCCGAAGTCGATGATCTTCACATCGCCCTTGTCGTTGAGGATGATGTTGTTTGGCTTGATGTCGGCATGCACGTAGCCGTGCTCGTGGAGTGCGTGCAGGCCGCCGGCGACGCGGCGTATGACGTTGATCGCGCCGCCGACGTCGGTGGGGCGTGACTGTTCGAGCGTCTTTCCTGGGACATACTCCATCAGCAGCACCAGTTCCTGCACCTTGAGCCACTTCCGCGTTCTCTGAATCTCGAAGCTCTTGCGCAGGGCGGTATGGTCGACGCTGCTGCTGATCTCGTACTCCGTCTCGACCTGGGCGAGGAATCGATCGTCATCGGCGTTTCTGCGGACGACGCGTTTGATGGCGAAGAACTGCCCGCTGGTGACACGAACGACCTGGTTGATCGTGGAGCGCGCACCGACGCCGATCTGGCTGAGCGTACGGTAGCCGGTCATTTCCGGAGGCACGTCGTCCCCTAACCTCACGCTTGCGGCCGATGATTCGTCGCCCGCAAGAGGCCCATCGGCGCCGTCACCTGTCACCTGTCCGGTCGTCGTCGACGCTTCGAGCCCGGCACCGAGGTGTGCTACGGGTGGGCATTATACGGGGCGTCTGCGACATTTCCAGTTGCAGCGTTGTGTATCGGTTGAAGAGGATCGCGGACTGCACGCCGTTCGGCGCGTTAGCGTGTGAGGTTTCGCAAGCGGTTGGAGACGCCGGCTTGTCCGATCATGATGAGGATGTCGCCCTGCCTGATGCGTTCGTTGGGATCGGGCTGGTAGACGGCTTCTCCGGTGGCGCGTTTGATGGCGACGACGGTGGCGCCGGCCTTTTCGCGGATTGGCGCGTCTTTGAGCGTCATGTCGCAGAGCGGGGAGTGGTGCTCGACGACGAACTCGTCCATTTCGAGCTCGATTCCCTCGGCGGCGACCTCGAAGAAGTCGACGACGTTGGGTCGGGTGAGGATGTTGGACACCTTGGTGGCGCCGATGATCTGGGGGCACACGACGCGCGTGGCGCCGGCGCGTTTCAGCTTGGGCTCGGTCGAGGGCTGTTCCAGCTTGGGCTCGGTCGAGGGCTGTTCGGCGCGCGCAACGATGGTCAGACCCGGGCGGAGCCCTCGTGCGGTCAGGGTGATGTAGACGTTTTCCGCGTCGGAGGAGAGGGAGGCGAGCAGGGCGCCGCAGACCATAAGTCCGGCTTCGGTCAGCGTTTCCTCCTCGGTGGCGTCGCCCTGGACATAGAGGATGTTTTGTTCGCGGAGTTTCTGGCAGATGTCGGCGTCGCGTTCGATGACGACAATCTCCACGTTCATCTTCTGCAGGTTCTTGATGGTGAGTTCGCCCATGCGTCCGTAGCCGCAGAGGATCACGTGGTTCTCGAGTTGGTTGATGGCTGACTGCAATTTGCGTCTCCCGACGAGAGTGTTGATGTCGCCGCTGACGGCGAGGCTCACCAGGGACGTGATGGCGAACGAAACGCCAGTGACGCCCAGGGTGATGACGACGATGGTCCATGCCCGACCGGCCGGGTGGAGGTCGACGGTCTCCCGGAATCCGACGGTGGAGAGGGTGATGGTGGTCATGTACATGGCGTCGAAGATTGCGGAGTCTTCGATCACGACGTAGCCGACGACGCCGACGACATAGATTCCGGCGACGAGTAGGATGGACAGGAGCAGTCTGCGTTTGGGGGACAACCGGGATCTCCGTCCGGTGGGGGCTGCCCGGGGTTCGGGCGTTCGTGTTGCATCCGGTTTTACTTCGGTTCTTGCGGGGTCGATACTACAGGCTGTCCGGTCGGGTGGCCACGATTGGTTTTCGGGTTTGTGGCTGTCGCGGCCGGCGCGGGGCGTGGTATGATGCGAGGCGGTACACGGGGCGCGTCGATTTGGAAGCTGAAGGAGTGAAGGACGCCGATGGCGAAGCAATCGAACGACGAGCGGTTCCACGGTCGCGAGGATCGGGAGAAGGAATACCAGAAGCAGTTGCCCGGTGAGGACGAGTCCCCCCTGCCGCCGCCGGTGGAGCCGATACACGCGGATGCCGGGAAGGTGGGGCGGAACGATCCGTGCCCGTGTGGGAGTGGGAAGAAGTACAAGCAATGCTGCGCGCGGAAGTGACGTCGCGTGCTGCGAGTGCTCAAGGGCTCCGCAGTCGAACGTTTCCATCTCGATGCGACTCGAGCAGGTCGTGGGTGTGGTGCTGATGTCGGGCGCACGAGACGTATAGCCCACGCTACAGGTATCGAGTGTTGCGGCGGTTGTTACCGGGCAATATGGTGCTCGGACGGTGCTCCCATGCACTCGTTCGAGGCATCCTGTCGGCATGAGTTCGACGCATTCCCAGAAAGGTCCATCAATGGAATGTCCGTTTGACCAGCCGTCGAACGCGGCGGCGATCACGACGGTAGAAGTCGTGGAGAGCGGGTACCCTATTCTCGTCGCCCGGCACTTTGCCGACGACCACTCGTGGGCGTTTCTATGCGGGACGACGGATGACACCGAGGATGGACGCGTCGTCGGAATGGGAACGGCCCTGCGAATGGATGCGTCCCTCCGGAGCATCGCTGATCTTCCACCCGGGTGGATCGCCCGGCGTGACACCATTGAAGGAGAGTGGAAGCGAGAACCCTACCGCGAAGACGGCTAGAAGGGAGATGCCACGGACGCCATCCGTGAGCCTCGGCGACCGCCAGGTCCGCGTCCACGGCTTCTGCGAAGAGCATATGCCCGGGACATGTGATAGCCATGAAAAGGCACGCAACTCCAAAGCCGGACCAGGACGCGTTGGAGCACTTGAGGCGCGTCGCTCGTACCGCCTTCCCGCAGTACAGCATTCGATTCTGCAGCCACGGTAACCTTGGCGGTCATCGCGCGCCGAGGGATCATACGCTGGCGTTCCGCCTCGTCGATGCTCGGGGCAGGTTCCGCTCCAACGTGATCTGGGTTATGCCCCAGTCTCTCAAGGCGTGGACCGCAAACTGTGTTCGCCGTGCCGTCGACGAGAGCAATGGCAAGTGAGCGGGAGTCGTACGTCCGCTACGGATCGTGTGGCTCGATGGCCGCGGGCAGATAGACCTAATCACTGTTGGCGAGGCCTAAGCATGGCCTATCGGCGGGACAAGGAAGAGGCTCTTCGATGGCGACGCTGGCTGGATGCAAGCCGCGATCGCCTTCTCGACTGCGGAGTGCCCTCGATGGCGTTCGAGGACCAGAGAACATGGGGGTATTTCATCGAACATGGGCAATATCCCCTCGATGAAGCTACTGTGATTATCGACGTAGACGAAATGCCGAAAGAGCAGGCTCTGAAGCTGGGCGAGTTCTTGGAGGAAGACGAAAAACCAGGGTGCGACCCGAGTTTTGCATTGAACCGCCTCCAGTACTTGCTCGGGCGCGGCAAACATGCTCGCTGACAACGGCGCGGGTGCATCCCCAAGAGGTGGCGTTTCGCGGCGCGCAACGATTGGGCACGTACGCAGCGAGGCGCCCCTGCCATTCCGAGCGCAGCGAGGAATCTAGCCGGGTCGCCCTTCCAGCCAGATTCCTCGCTGCGCTCGGAATGACTTTCGACGCGGATCTCTGTCCAAAGCGAGCCACGCACTCACCACTGCCACCCACAATGGGATGAACCCGAGCACCGCGTTTCAGCCGCCCGCCAAACCGCAAGCCACTTCCAGCGCTTACGCGCTGGACGTCAGATCTGATAGTCGGGGAGGATGGTGTTTTCGGTGCCGTCGTGGAGGCGGGCGACGCCGTCGCGGGCTTTGACCTTGAGGTCCGGCGGGGTGATGGTGACGGTGGAATACGGCGGGACGCTCGACGTGAGGAACACGGAGCCGCCGATCTGTGAATGGGCGCCGATGACGGTCGAGCCGCCGAGGATGATGGCGTTGGCGTAGATGGTGACGTTGTCTTCGACCGTGGGGTGGCGCTTGGCCTCTCGGATGATGCGACCGGATGCGTCCTTGGGGAACGAGAGTGCCCCCAGTGTGACACCCTGGTACATCTTGACGTTGTCGCCGATGTCGGTGGTCTCACCGATGACGACGCCGGTTCCGTGGTCGATGAAGAACCGCCGTCCGATTTTGGCGCCGGGGTGAATGTCGACGCCGGTGGTGCGGTGGGCCCACTCGGTCATGATGCGCGGCATGAGCGGGACGCCGAGCGTGTGCAGTTCGTGCGCCAGGCGGTGGACACTGATCGCCAACATTCCGGGGTAGGCGATGATGATTTCGTCGGGACCGGTGGCCGCGGGGTCACCGTCGATGGCGGCGTGGACGTCATCGGCGAGCATGGCGCGGATGCCGGGCAGTTTAGCGAGAAAGGACCGGGTGACCTCGCGGGCCTGTTCGTCGCAGTGCGGTTCCTGCGGTTGCTGACCCCGCTTTCGCTGGTCCTCGTGACACAGGCAGTGGAAGACTTGGGCGAAGGTCAGCTGTCCGATCCGGGGGAGCAACTCGCCGACGTGGTAGGAGATGTTGTTGTTGGTGAGGTCCTGGCGGCCTATGTAACCGGGGTAGAGCAGTTCGAGGAGTCGATCGATGAGGTCGGTGATGTGGGTGAGCGACGGGAAGTAGACGCGCCCGATGTGTCGCGTGCTTTCCTCGGCGTTGTAGCTGTCGACGATCTCACCGACGTGGTTTGTCAGGCGTTCGCCGATGTCGAAGTCAGCGCTCATGGTCGGGTGTGTCCATTGTTCTTCGGCGTTTGCGTTGCTCGACCCGTCGCTTACGCTCGGGGCTCTGAAACGGCGCGGCTACGGGGCGGAGAGGCCGTTCTCCGTCCAGGAGACGGATTCGCCCACGTTGGGCACGATCAATCTCGTCTTGAGCTCCTCCGGCAGTGCATCCCTGAATGCCTCCGGCGTTCCGTGCAGTACGGGAAACGTTCCGTAGTGTATCGGCACGATGGTGGCCGGCTGTAGTAATTCGGCTGCGATACTCGCGCCGACCGGTCCCATGGTGAAGTGATCGCCGATGGGCAGGGCGGCGATTTCCGGCGCGAACAGCTCGGCGATCAGTTCCATGTCGCTGAAGACGTCGGTATCGCCGGCGTGGTAGAACGGACCCAGTTCGTCGAAGTCGACGACGATACCGCAAGGCATGCCGGCGTAGAGGGGACCGTTCTCCGAGTCGATGCTCGACGAATGAAAGGCGCGCGTCAGGGAGAAGTTCACGCCGTCGACGTCTTGCGTGCCTCCGATGTTCATGGGGGCGAATCGGCCCTTGGGGCTGCTCATGCCGAGCAGCGCGCACAGTTCGACGGTGGCGATGACTTTCGGATCGTGCTTCTCGATGAGCCGGGCGACGTCGCCGGTGTGGTCCATGTGCCCGTGGGTGAGCGCGAGGAGGTCACATCGGGGCGGATCCTCGAGTGCCTCGGGACACGACGGATTGTCCCGCAGCCACGGGTCGATCAGAATGACACGCTCATCCGGCAGGGTGAGCTGGATGGCGGCGTGCCCTAACCATGTCATACTTGCGGTGCCGGCCATGACGTTCTCCGTTGGAGTCTTGTGTTGTCTTCGGCGTTTGCTTTGCTGTTCCGCTTCGTTGCCTGTCTGTCGGGACAATTATCGCGGTCGGCAGCGGACCGCGCCGGCAACGGAGTGTACAGAATCGGGCGCGGAATTGGCAATTCTTTGGAGAGGATTTCCACCCGGGCCTCAACCATGCCTCAGTAAGAACGGCGAACACGGAAGGGCCTAGCCGCCGCCCATATTCCGACAGCCGTGGCGGTTCGGCTCGGGAAGGCGTCATCATTTCCGAGACACTTCACTACCACGACCACTCCAGTTGCAGACCTGCGATCCACTTCTCGTAGGTGAACGGCTGCGGTCCGTCTTCGAGGGTGACGTTTGAGTCGGCGTTGGTCCAGCCGACGATGGCGTGCAGCGTCACGTCGCCGCGTTCGGGGTCGGTGACCAACTGCTGGCTGAGCATGACGTCGAGGGCGGTGATGAGGTCGGATCGTTCATCGGCGTCGAAGTCGATGAGGCTGTCGTTGCGGTAGTCGGCGATCTCCCAGGCGGCGTTGAAACGGAAGGTAAGCCTCTTGTCGGGCATCCAGGGATTGGTGAGCGGCATCATGAACCCGGCGTTGAACACGTGATTCAGGCGATCAAACTCGACGCCCTCGGTGGCGACGGACTCGAAGAAGTAACTCCCGTACACGTCCCAGGTCCACTCGCGCCCGCTCAGGGGCGTGAACTTGAACGATTGCTCCACGCCGACGGCGTTGGTGTACCCGTCGCGGTCGAAGTCCGGCGTGGTGTCGAAGAAGAACTCGCGCGCGTCAATCCGATACACGAAGCGCGTGGAGACCGGCATCAGGCGGCACGCGCAGCGTTTCCAATGGTAGGTGACGCTCGGCGTCACTGTGTGTTGTGACAGGTACGGCTCGTTTCCGAGATAAAAGACGTCGTACTCGTATTGCACGGCCGCCTGCCATCGCTCGCCGAGCGTGCGGTGATAGTGAATCGTCGCGCCGTAGTCCTGCTCGTCGAACTCATCGATACGGAAGTGCCAGGAGTTCGCCGCACGAGCGCCGAAGGAGAACGACTCGGTCGCGGTGGCGATCGGGGCATACTCGAATCGAAGCATCGAGGTGAACTTGCCGTCACCGCGCCCGGAGATGTCGAGCCCCGCCCCGCCGCTGCCGAGGTAGGTCACGTTTCCGTCGTAGGTCAGACCGGTCTGATACGAAATGCTGAACACCTGGTTGCGCGCCCGCCGGCGATACTCGCGAATACCCGCCGAGAGCGTGGGATCGGGATCACCGTGGGCGGTCAGCATATCCTGTGCTTGGTCCAGGCACTCCATGGACCGGTACCAGTCGCCGAGTTGGAGTTGGGCGAGCCCGCGATAGAACCACAGCCAGGGGTTGTCGCGTTCTAGGTGTTCGATTCGCTTGAGCGACACGAGGGCGTCGGCGGGGCGACCCTCCTGCAACGCCCGAGCCGCTTCGTCCAGTCCGGACTGGACGCCGGGCGACTCCTGTGTCTGCGCCGCGACGATCGAGGGTTCGAATGTTCCGCAGGCGAGCAGGGTCGCCGCAAACAGACACGAATGTGAGACGAAACGCGGTCGGGCATGGCTCACGCGACATCACTCCTTATCGTGACTGCTCGCGCATCGGCGACGCGCTACGCATAGCTGTGCAGTCCGGTGATGATGAAATTGATCACGATCCAGTTGAACAGCATCACCACACACCCTACCGCCGCCAGGATCGCTGTCCACAGTCCCTTGTCACGCACTTTGTGCCGCACGTGGATCAGAACCAGAAAGACGATAAACGTGTTGAGGGCGAAAACCTCCTTGGGGTCCCATCCCCAGGGTCGGCCCCAGGAATGGTCGGCCCAGATCGCCCCCATGACCAACCCGGTCCACAGGGCGACGAACGACACCTCCATGAGCACCATGGTCGCGCCGTCGAGCACCTGCGC
>JAJDDR010000441.1 GCA_029260255.1 Phycisphaerae bacterium | reverse complement strand
TAGCAGTACAGCGCAAGGTTGACACACTGGCAGATCCGCGACTGTTAAGGAGCGGCCTCGAACCCTCGCAAACGCCTCATGCGCGCGAGGCCGCTTCCTGACGGGCGCGGTTCCGACCGCTTTGCGCTGTACGGTTAGGGCGGGTTCTACCCGCCGCGGCCGAGGAAGAAGGCGGGTGGAACCCGCCCTACCCTTGGCATGCCACAATCAGTGGTCACCCCCGCACTCAGCCGTCAGCCATGGGGATGCTTGACGTTACGCGGAGGTGGGAGTCTAATCCGTTTTCGAGCATGTTGGACGCGGTTTTGGACTGGATTCATCGAAGGAGGCGGATCATGTGGGGGAAGTCGGCAGCCGTGACGGCCGTGGCGGTCCTTGGATTGACCGGATGTAACACGGATCCGATGTGGGAGCCGGAGCAGAGCGTCGACGCGCCCACCGTGCGTATCGATCGGCCCGGTGGCGTCGATGTGCCCGACATTCAGATCGCCGGCGCGCGGGAGGTCGATCTGGTCGAGTCGGTGCTGGAGTATCGGGCGCTCTATCACCGGTCTCTCACGGCGCTGCGCGATTACTACCGCGATCACGGTTACGAGAGCAAACGCGTCTGGGCGGTGAACGAGCTGAAGGACGTGGGTCGGATCAAGCCGTACCGTTACATCCTCTCCGGGGAGATCCCGTCGGACCGGCTGGCGCCGCGGGATTCGATCGCCGAGGCGGACGCGTTGCTGGAGCGCGGCCGTGCGCTCATGACCGAAGGCGGGCACGAGTTGCCGATCCTGTATCGCAAGAACAAGATGCGCCAGGCGTTGGCCACGTTTCGCGAACTCATCGAAACGTACCCTAGTAGCGACAAGATCGACGACGCGGCGTACTTCTGCGGCGAGATTCACAAGGAGTACTTCAGCGGCGACGATCTCATCGCGGTGCGGTGGTTCGAGCGTGCTTTTACGTGGAACCCGGAGACGACGCATCCCGCGCGGTTTCGTGCGGCGGCGGTCTACGATCTCCGACTTCACGACCGCGACCGGGCGCTGGAACTGTACCGGCAGGTGCTCGACCACGAGACGTTCAACAAGTCGAACGTCAGCTTCGCGGTGCGGCGCATCGAACAACTGACCAGCGAACTCGAACCGACCGAGGTCAGAGAGCCGGTCAAGTCGGCCGCGTTTGACGGCGACGACGAGTAGCCGCCGAGCGGGACGGGCCACCGGTGCTCGCCACGTGAACTCCGATGACTCGCATCCTGGTCTCTTTGGTGATCGCGGACCTACTCCTGCTTGTCGGGGCCTCTGCGCTCGGACTCTGCGTTGAGCGCGAGCGGTTCTTCGCGCAGCATTTCATTCTCGCTCTGTTCGGCATGCTGACCACGGTGTTCACGCATGTCGTCGCGTTCACGTACTTCGCGGGGACCGGCAAGATGATCTCGCAGGCCGTTTCCATCGGGCGGCTCGACCGTTGGCCCATGGAGAAGGCGACGGAGTACAAATCGCGGGTCACGCGGAGTGTCGGTATCGCCGCTGTCGCAATCGTGGCGGCCGGTGCGTTCGGGGCGATTACGATGCGGAACCCGGCGTGGCACTGGTGGCATTTCACGGCGGCGGCGGGGGCGATCATGGTCAACGGGTGGGCGTTTCGGGTGGAGTACCGCTGCATCCGCCTGAACGCGCGGTTGATGGACGCGGTCTTCGAGGCGTACAACGCGACGCGCAACGTGCCGGCCGAATAGCGGTCCCCGCCGAGTGGTCAATCGCTGATGCGGTCTCGCCGGAGCAGGTCTCTCATGCCGATCAGCCAGGCAAACATGATGAGCGGCGTCAGTTGGACGGGGACCGCGCGTGGCGGCCGCGGTAACCACCAGCCAGACGAATCCCACGACCAAAACAGTCCTAAGGCGTCGCACATGTGCGGGAGCATCGGCGCGGTCGACGGCCAACAGCCAGAGCACGGCTGGAAGGACGGCAATGAGCATGTCGTAGTGGGCCAGGTGCGGGCTGGTCAATAGCGTGGCCATTATCAACGCGGATAGCTGAAGAGGGAAGCGCGCCGCTTCCCGCGACCATGGCCCGTGCCAAGCAGACAGGAGCAACGCCAGCGACGGCACGGTGATTGCGGCGGTCAGTGTCCACGCGGTCGCCTTCGACATCCAACCGCGCCCGAGCAGGGCGAAGAAGCCGTGCCAGGAATGTTGCTTGTGGAGATCGAACTGCTCGACTCGCGCGATCCGAACGAGGTCGGATCCGAACGTCAGGTAGTCGACCACGGACTGCCAACCCAGTGTCGCAACGCCGTAACCGCTCTGGTGTCAGCAGCGCATCGAATCGGTCTGATGAAGGCTGGGAGCGGGCTTGCGATTCGCGCGCGGGCTCGTCGGTCATCGGAGGATACTCGTTGCCGGTTTCGGCGGAGGCGTCGAAGCGGCGGCGCGGTAGTCGTTGCCCGGTTGCATCGAAACCTCCACCGTGACGCGGGCTTGGCCGGCGGCGTCGGTGGTGGCCGTCCAGAATCAGACGCCGGAGTCGGGACCGCCCGAAGGACGATTGTCAGGGCCGGAGGTGTCGGCGTCTATGATGTTGGTTCTCCTCCCAAGAAGTTACTGTGCGAGAGAGCCTTCCTGTCCCCTAGACCGCCGATTCTCCCGGTTTCTTGGAGAACTGGGGCCTCGGGGAACCCGTCCGCAGGCCCAAGCGCGGATCGGGTGGTCAGTCGCTATGGTGCGAGACGTTTCGGTTTGGCCTCCTCCCAGTAACTTTTTGGAGGAGAACCCAAGAAACGACAAAACAAGCCAGCCACAAAACTATCTGCGTCCCCGTTTCGACTCCCTGGCGAGGACGAAAACCCCGTTAGCCGGTGAATGCCGACTGGAAAAGCCTCGCGTCGTGAAGGTCAACGTCTCCATCGCCGTCCAAGTCGGCGCACGCGCACTCCGGATTCATGCCGGGGAAGTCCGGCGCCTCTTGCGGACCCGTGAAGCAGGTTCCCTGGAAGAAACCGTAGTCGAACAGATCCGTATCCCCGTCCGTGTCGCAATCGCCCGCTACCGCCCCCGTAGAAACATCAAAGACGTACGCCGCGCCGGAAGCGCTGGCGCTGTTGTCGGCCTGGTTCCCGTTGACACCCGTGGCGTTGCTGGACTCCTGCGGCGCCCCGGCAACCACCGTGCCGCCGGACACGGCCACCGACCAGCCAAACTGGTCATTTACACCGGTGTTGGATGCCTTGAGGTACGCCCGCTGGCTCCAGACGCCGACGTCGTCGCGGACGAAGACGTACGCCGCGCCGGACCAGAAGCCGCTGTTGTCGGCCTGGTTCCCGTTGACGCCCGCGGCGCTGCTGGACTCCTGAAACGCCCCGACAACCACCGTGTCGTCGGACACGGCCACCGACCAGCCAAACTGGTCACCTGCATCGGTGTTGGAGGCCTTGAGGTAGGCCTGTTGGGTCCAGATGCCGCCGACGTCGCGGACGAACATGTACGCCGCGCCGGAAGACCCGGCGCTGTTGTCGGCCTGGTTCCCGTTGACGCCCGTGGCGTTGCTATCCTCAAAGAACGCCCCGACCACCACCGCGTCGCCGGACACGCCCACCGAGAGGCCAAACGTGTCACCTGCACCGGTGTTGGACGCCTTGAGGTAGGCCTGCTGGCTCCAGACGCCGCCGCCGTCGCGGACGAAGACGTACGCTGCGCCGGACTGGGCGGCGCTGTTGTCGGCCTGGTTCCCGTTGACGCCCGTGGCGTTACTGGCCTCCTGCGTCGCCCCGACCACCACCGTGTCGCCGGACACGGCCACAGAGGCGCCAAACCCGTCATTTGCACTTGTGTTGGACGCCTTGAGGTAGGCCTGCTGGCTCCAGACGCCGCCGCCGTCGCGAACGAAGACGTACGCCGCGCCGGAAAAGAGGGCGCTGTTGTTAGCCTGGTTCCCGTTGACGCCCGTGGCGTTCCTGGCCTCCAGCGGCGCCCCGACCACCACCGTGTCGCCGGACACGGCCACCGAGAAGCCAAACGCGACACCTACATCAGTGTTTGACGCCTTGAGGGAGGCCTGCTGGCTCCAGACGCCGCCGCCGTCGCGGACGAAGACGTACGCCGCGCCGGAATCGTTGGCGCTGTTGTCGGCCTGGTTCCCGTTCACGCCCGTGCCGTTGCTGTCCTCCCACCGCGCCCCGACCACGACCGTGTCGCCGGACACGGCCACCGAGTTGCCAAACGAGTCACCTGCATCGGTGTTGGACGCCTTGAGGTAGGCCTGCTGGGCGATGGGGTCGATGGTCAGCGGGTAGCGCGCACCGCGCTCGTCCACGGCCAGCCGCAGCCCCGCAGCGTCCGCATCGATCCGCGCGGGCAGCGCGCGGTGATCCGCGTCCCAAACCTTCAGCCCGGCGTAGTGAACGACTGCGCTACCTTGTTCATCCACGAAGCTCACGCCGAGTCCGTCAGCATTTTCCTGGGCAAGCAAGCCGCCGCGCACCGCCAGCCGCAATTCCAGGCGATCGCCCGCGCCCGGCGGACGACTGACCAGCGTGAACCCGTGCTCCAATCCACTACGACCGTTGACGAACCACTCCCGCAGCCCTGCGTCCCAGTCGTAGGTCACCCGATCGTCTTGAGCGGTCATTTTCGCTTGGCCGCTAACGGCGCGTTCGTGACCACAGAAGCCGTAGCTTTGCAATTCCAATCCCCATCGCCAGCCCGCTGCCTCCGGTTCGACCGCGAACCCACGCCCGTCGAAATGGGTCAGCCATTGTTGGCCTGGGTTGCGGGCGCGGAACTCGCCATCCACAGCCACCGCCGCGTGGCGATGCCGCTCGTACTCCCGGCGGATGCTCTTCCACTCCGAACCCGTCAATCCTTCGGGAACGGCGTCCCCGCTCTTTCCGGCCTCGGTCAGCCTGTCACCGACACCGGTCGCGCCGACGTCGAAGCTGGTGCTATCGGCGGTGTCACCGGGATTGCCGACGGTGGCCCAGTCAAATGTGACCTCGGCGAATGCCGGGCTCACGACGCAAACAACCAAGGCCGCCGCGCCCGCCGCCATGCGCACACTCAAGCCCCTTTCGACTATGGTTATCATCATTTCCCTTCCAGTTGAGAATTGGTTGTTCGTTCGCTCCCCAAACAACAACCCCACAGCCTACAAGGTTTAGCGCTTGCAGGTCAATGTCTAATTTGGGCATGGCCGCGTTGCTCTGATCGAACGGGTCGGCCACGTCCCACGTGCGGAACTCGACGTGCGCGGTCTTACCGGGAGGCATCGGCACGCGGCCGCTGTTCGGGCGGGTGTCCAAGGGCGTGCTCTCGATTGGATCTAACGCGTTTGACGCCGATGTGTCGACCCCGGCTGCGATCTCGGAATTCGGAGCGTGTCTCTGAGGGATTGTCCGTCTGCGGCGGAGGCGGGAATGTGTCGATATTGCCAGGAGCGCGTTCACGGGGAAGACGGACGCCGTTATGCGGAGGAAAGGACGAGCGCTGGGGCGCCGAGGTGGTTTGCACTCTTGTCCCGGGAGGACTAACGTCCGTGTGAAACCGTGATCGCGCGGCGAATGATGGAGCGCATGAGATGGCTGAGTTGAGTCAACGCCCGAATGTTCTCATTGTGCGTGACGGTTGGGGCGCGAACCCGCACCCGGATTGGGATCACGCCAACGCGGTGGTGCAGGCACGCACGCCGGTCGACGACGGCCTGATGGCAGAGTACCCGCACGTCCAAATCGTCACGCACGGTCGGGCCGTCGGGTTGCCGCCCGGCGTGATGGGCAACAGTGAGGTCGGGCATCAGAACATCGGCGCCGGTCGCATCGTGCCGCAGGAGATCATGCGTATCACCGGCACGATCGAATCGGGGGCGTTTTTCAAGAACGAAGCGCTGGTTGAGGCGTTCCACCGGGCTTCGGCGCGCAGCGGCTGTGTTCACGTCATGGGGCTTTGCAGTGACGGCGCGGTTCACAGCGTGCTCGAACACCTCTACGCCATTCTGGAGACGGGGCGAAGGATGGAGTTCGACGGCGAGCGCGTGTTCATCCACGTGATCGCTGACGGGCGGGATACGTCACCGTTCGCGGGCATCGACTACGTTCGGGAGATTGAGACGCGGGCGCGGGAGATCGGCGTCGGGCGCGTGGCGTCGGTCATCGGCAGATACTACGCGATGGACCGCGACAACCGCTGGGACCGGGTGGAGTTGGCCTACCGGCTTTACACCGAGGGTGCCGGCGGGCGGACGGCGTCGGCGGAAGAGGCGTTTCGGCGGTACTACGACGCGCCGTCCGACGATCGCCGGAAGGGCGACGAGTTTATCATGCCGACGGCCGTCGCCGCGGAAGGTGCGGAGCCTGTCACGATCAGGGACGGCGACAGCGTGGTGTTCTTCAACTACCGGGGTGATCGGCCTCGGGAGTTGATCAAGGCGTTTCGCTTCGAGACGTTTCCCTTCACTGAAGGCGACGAGGATCGCGGGTTTGCGCGTCCCAAGATGCTGGATCTTCAGTTCGCCACGATGACCGCGTACGAAGCCGGTCTGCCGGTCGCGGTGATGATGCCCAGGGCGGAGAAGATGGCGAACATCTTCGGTCGGTACCTCGGCGATCTGGGTCTGAAGCAGTTCCGCTGCGCGGAGACGGAGAAGTACCCTCACGTGACGTTCTTTTTCAACGACTATCGGGAAGCGCCGTTCGACGGTGAGGACCGTTACATCGCTCCCTCGCCGCGCGACGTCCCGACGTACGATCTCAAGCCGGAGATGTCCGCCGCGCAGGTGGCCGACGAGGTGGTCGCGCGGATCGAATCCGGCAAGTACGACGTGATGGTGGTCAACTTCGCGAACGGCGACATGGTCGGGCACACCGGCAACCTGGCGGCGGCGATCAAGGCGGTCGAGACGGTCGACGCGTGCGTCGGGCGCGTGGTCGACGCGACGCTCCGCGCGGGCGGCAACCTGATCGTCACGGCCGACCACGGCAACTGCGAGCAGATGATCGACCCGGTATCGAAACAACCGCACACGGCACATACGACGTACGACGTCGAGGCGATTGTGGTCGGTCATTCGCTCCGCGGTCGCTCCCTGCGTAGCGGCGGCTGCCTGGCGGATATCGCACCCACGCTGCTCGATCTGATGGATATACCCCAACCGAGTGAGATTACCGGTCGGTCGCTGTTGCTGTAGTGCCACATCGTGTCACTTGCCGTGAAGCGCTTCTTATCGGCCCCACCCCGGTTTCCAATTGTCGCCCGAAGCAACGACACCTGTCCCGGCGTTTGAGTGCGTTCGTTACCGGACGGTGCCAGGGTGTTGCACTGTTGTGACGAATGATGCGCGCCATGCGCATAAGACGTTGCGGCGCGGCATCATTTCGCTTGACCGCCCCCTCGGCGTGACGATACTTGGGTAGGGGTAAGTCGAGCACGATACAGAGGTGCGCGAGCGCCGGAATGGAGCGGGCTGTGGGTTGGTCAAGAGAGACTCCCGTCGCGAGGGAAGGCCGTGCGATGCGTGGTCATGGGGACATCACCGTTGACGCGCACGTCGCGCATGAGCTGAACAACCCGCTCGACGGTGTTCTGCGATACGTGAACCTGGCCATTCGCGCGCTGGGCGAGGACGCGAACCCGGAGGTGACGGGCTATCTTGAACAATCCCGCGCGGGGTTGCTGCGCATGTCGGACATCGTTCGGGAGACGCTGGCTCGGGCGCGCGGGGTGGACGACAACCCGACGCGCACGGGCGTCAATGAGATCGTCGAGGAGGCGATCCGGGCGTACGAGGGGCAGGCGGTGGAAGCGGGCGTGGTGATCACCGCGAGTTACCGCAACGAGAACATGCCGTCGGTCGCCGGGTCGCGGCTGTACCAGGTGTGTTGCAACGTCGTCAAGAATGCACTGGAAGCGATGCCGGCGGGCGGCATGCTGACGGTCAACACGGGCGCGGCGGCTGATTGCGTGGTGATCCGCTTCGAGGACCAGGGGGCGGGGCTGCCGGATGACCCGAACCGCGTGTTCGAGCCGCTCTACACGACCAAGGACGCCACCGGCGGCACGGGATTGGGGCTGGCGATCTGCCGGGAGTATGTGAAAGAGCTTGGTGGAACCATCATGGCCGGGCATCGCGAGGGCGGCGGCGCCGTCTTTACGATCACGATTCCGCTGGACCGGTGAGCAGGCCGGACTCAGAACACCGGGAGATGAGTGTGGAAGCAAAACGCGGATCGATATTCATCGTCGACGACGATCGGATCGTGTCGGAATCGCTGACGGCGCTGCTTGAAGCTGAAGGGTACGGCGTCGATACCGGCAGCACGTTTTCGGAGACGATGCAGGGGGTGGGTCGAAAGTCTTACGATGTCGTGATCTCGGACATGAACATGCCCGACACGGACGGGTTCGAGATCTTGTCGGCGCTGAAGTCGCGCTGCCCGGAAGTGCTGGTGATCATCATCACCGGGTACGGCACCATCGAGAGCGCCGTGGAAGCGATCAAGATGGGTGCCTACGACTACCTCACCAAGCCGATCATCGACGATGAGATTCGTCTGGTCGTGCAACGGGCGATGGAGCAACGTGCCCTGCTTCGGGAGTGTCAGGCGTTGCGCAGCCAACTCGACGAGCGCTACGGTCTCGACAACGTCGTGGGGCATGACTACAAGATGCTGCGCGTGTTTGACCTGGTGGAATCGGTGTCCAACTCGACGGTCAACGTGCTGATCGACGGCGCGTCGGGAACGGGTAAGAGCAAGATCGCGCGCGTCATCCACCACCGCAGTGACCGAATGGACAAGCCGTTCATCGAGGTGAGTTGCGGCGCTCTGCCCGAGTCGCTGCTGGAGAGCGAGTTGTTCGGCCACACGCGCGGGTCGTTCACCGGCGCGGTTTCGGACAAGGAGGGAAAGTTCGCCGCGGCCGAGGGCGGGACGCTGTTTCTCGACGAGATCGCGACGGCGTCCCCGGCGTTGCAGGTGAAGCTGCTTCGTGTGCTGCAGGAGCGCGAGTACGAACCGATCGGCAGCAACAAGACGGTGCAGGCGGACGTGCGGATGATCATGGCCACCAACGTCGACCTGGAGGCGGAGGTCGCGGCGGGGCGCTTTCGACAGGACTTGTATTACCGAATCAACGTGGTGACACTGTCGCTGCCCACGCTGGCGGAGCGTCTGGGGGACATTCCTCTTCTCGCCGAGCGTTTTCTGCGACTGTACTGCGAGCGATCCAAGAAGCAGTTCCTCGGGTTCGCGGAAGAGACTATTCAGTGCATGCAGCGCTATCACTGGCCCGGAAACGTGCGGGAACTGGAGAATGCGGTGGAGCGGGCAGTCGTGCTCGGCAAGCAGCGTCGTATTGGCGTGGACGATCTGCCTCCGAAGATCGTTGACTGTGCGGCGTCTGCCCCAGTTGAGGAGTCCTTCGCATCGGTCTCGTTGAAAGAGGCGATGGAAGGGCCCGAGCGGCGCGCGATCGAGGCGGCGTTACGCCGGAATGCGTGGTGTCGTCAGTCCACTGCGGCGCAGCTGGATATTAACCGTACGACACTGTACAAGAAGATGCGCCGTTATGGTCTGGACCGTGACCCGTCGGGCGTGCGGCCGAAACCGGCGGGCGCAGGGGCTGGGTGACTGAACAAGGCACGAAGGGGGCGTCGGGTGGCATGCCCACGCTCGCGTGGGCATGATTCTCGAACGTCCAAACCCCTCCCCGAGCCGCGTGATTCATCCCGCGCGGACTCTCGCAAGCGATGCGTCCCCCGTCGCGCTGCGTGCCCCCCGTTTTCGGATCCACCCCGCCCGGCGTTGCGTCCGTAACAGAAACGGCGGAGGGAGCACACTCCGCCCCGGGTAGTGAACTTCTCGCCGCGTCTCAGGGCGATCCGTTTGGAATCCGCAGATTGCAGAGAAGAGTGAGTCGATCCGGACTCCCAATCCTCAATCTGCGCAATCTGCGAAATCTGCGGACGGGCGACCCCCTCAAACCTGCGCCCGACGAGAGCAGGCGGGTGGGACTCGCCCTTGGCATGCCACAATCGCTGCCCACACCCCTTTGGGCCGGGTGACGGGACTTTACTTCGCTCCCCCTCTCCGTTTACACTGTTAATGGACTTTGTCGCACTCGGGGCGCGCAGCGTTCACGCGTCGGGTGCGTCGGGTGCGTCGGCGCGCCTTGCGGGCCTTTCGCAATTAGGAGACGGAACCGATGATCGAACGAAGCACAATGACCGGACGAAACGCAGCCGCCGGGCGCGGACGTGTAGGGCGGGTTCTACCCGCCGTGCTTGTGACGCTGATGAGCGCGCAGCTCGCATGGGGGAACTCGCCGCCGGTGGTCAGCAACGTCACGGCTGCCCAGCGACCTGACGACAGCAAGCTGGTGGACATTACGTACGACCTCGCCGATGTCGACGGGGATCTCTGCACGACTTGGGTTGTCGTCAGCAATGACAACGGGGTCACCTACGGAACACCCGCCTGGACGATTACGGGGAATGTCGGCGCGGGGATCATTCCGGGAACGGGTAAGGCTGTCGTCTGGGACGCGGGCGCGGACCTTCCCGGGTTGCAGAGCAGCAGTTTCAAGGTTCGCGTCTGGGCCAACGATGGACAAGGGGCGACGGCTATGGTGTTCGTCCCGGAAGGATGGTTCCCCTATCAGAACACGGGGAACCCCGGCGATTGGGTCTTCGTGCAGGCGTTCCTGATCGACAAGTACGAAGTGACCAACGAGTCCTACGCGCAGTTTCTCAACGACGCCGACCCGAACTCGGACTACTGGACCAGCGGGATGGAGATCATGCGCGACGGTCTCGCGGGGAGCTACACGTACTCCGTCACCCCGGGTCGAGAGAACCACCCCATCCGGTATCCGAACAAGTTCGACGCCGAGGCGTTTGCCGCGTGGCGAAGCGCTCAGGAGGGCGTGACGTATCGCCTGCCCACGGAGCACGAGTGGGAAAAGGCTGCCGCGTGGGACCCCGTCGAGCAACACTATTACATCTACGGGTTTCACGAGGACGCGATCAGTTGCCCCTGGTGCAACTACAACAACTGCGTGGGCGAGGCGACCCCGGTGGGGACCTACGACGGAACGGCGGGCAACAACGACGCCAAGAGTTTCTACGGCTGCTACGACATGAGCGGAAACGTCTGGGAATGGTCGGACACCGCTTCCGGTGTTGTGCGGGGCGGCGCGTGGAACCGCGGTGCCGCGGACTGCCAGGCCTCGAGCCGCCTCACGGACTCGCCCGGCACTCGGGACGGCAGCGGCGGGTTCCGGTTGGTCCTGGACACAGATTAACCCTCTGTTCTTTGTTCTTTTACCCTTTATCCCTCGCGGAGCGAGGGACCGAATTTTTTTCACAGAATGTGGATAACTCCGGGTGCCTCATGGACAGTGAGCTCAAAGTCATCGCTGACTTCTACGACTTCATGCTGTGGCTGATCCGACACACGGAGAAGTTCCCTCGCCATCACCGGTACAGCCTGGGTGTGGCCATGGAGAACCGCTTGCAGACCATCCTGGCGCTTCTGTTGCGGGCCAAATACTCGCGTCTCAAGACGGAGCCGCTCAGTCAGGCGAACCTGGAGCTGGAGGTGTTACGCTTTCAGTTACGGGCGGCGAAAGATCTGAAAGTGCTTCCGACCAAGAGTCACGGGTTCGCGGCGAACAGCACGGCGTCCATCGGCGCCCAGATCGGCGGGTGGCTGAAGAACCAGGTGGGGCGATCATGAAGCGGTACGGCGGGTTGTGGGAGCGTGTCGTGAGTTGGGAGAACCTCCTGCTGGCAGCGCGCAAAGCCCAGCGAGGCAAACGCACCCGCCCGTCGGTGCAGGCGTTTAACTTCGCCCAGGAGAGGCAGTTGCTACGCCTCCAGGATGAACTGGCTGGCGGAGCGTATCGCCCCGGGGGTTTTCGCTCGCACCGGATCGACCGGCCGAAACCTCGGTTGATCTCGGCAGCACCATACCGGGACCGCGTCGTGCATCACGCGTTGATGAACGTTTTGGAACCGATCCTGGATCGCCATCTCCATCCGCACAGCTACGCGTGTCGCAAGGGCAAGGGAACCCACGCGGCGTCGGACCGGCTGCAAACGCTTATGCGGCGACACCGCTACGCGCTTCAATGCGACGTGAAGCAGTTCTTTCCGAGCATCGACCACGAGATTCTCAAGGGGGTCTTTCGCAGGCTGATCAAGGACCGTCGGGTGCTGACGTTGATGGACACGATCGTGGATTCCTCCAACGAGCAGGACGGGACGATCACCTGGTTTCCGGGGGACGATCTCTTGACTCCGGTCGAGCGTCGGCGCGGTCTGCCGATTGGAAACCTGACGAGCCAGTGGTTTTCGAACTGGATGTTGTCGGAGCTGGACCATTACGTCACGAGCCACTTGCGTCTCGGAGGGTATCTGCGTTACTGCGACGATTTCGTCGTCTTGCACGAAGATCGCGCGTTGTTGAAGGGTGCGTTGGATACGATTAGATGCTGTTTGGAGCGATACCGCCTGCGCCTGCACGAGCGTAAGGCGTTCGTCAAGCCGGTCCGCGCGGGGCTGACGTTTGTCGGGTACCGCACGTGGGCGACACATCGACTCTTGCGGAAGGACAATGTCCGCGCGTTCCGAAGGCGGGTTCGCTGGATGAAGGGTGCCTACGGACAAGGAACAATTGACTTTGACGATATCAAACCGCGGCTACGTAGCTGGATGGCGCATGCGCGGCATGCGCACAGCGCACGGCTGATACGCCGGCTGAGCCGGGAATGGAAGTTTACGAGGGGTGGAACTGATAGGGCCTCGTGTTGTGCGGGGCGGCGCGTGGAACAACAATGCCACGAACTGCCAGACCACGAACCGCAACACGAACTCGCCCGGCAATCGGAACAACAACAACGGGTTCCGGTTGGTCCTGCACTTTCGGAGTTTGCACGGCATCAAACCCGGAATCGCACGGTTTACGGATCGCGCGAGCGTGGTTTCGAAAGTCCTGGTTCCATTCCTGAGCCGGTGGGTCCTATGACAAGGAACGCCGGCCGAATCTACGCGGTCCCGTCAGGCGGGTGTGGTAGGGCAACGCCCGAAGTCCCCGCCTGACGGCTGTTTTTGGGAGATACCACATGGGTGATCGAAGAAATAGACATTCCAAACGGTTCCGGAGAATCGGGATGACGACCTGGAGCAAGAAGACGAACGGGGTCTTGATCGGTGTCGTGGGCTTGACGGGTTTCTGCCCCGCGGCGGTGGCGGACTTCGGGTGGAGCGAATCCACATCGTTTTCGCTGGACCTGCTGCCGGTCATGCCGAGTGCGTTCGGATCGAGCGATTCCGTATCATTTTCGCTCGATCTGTTGACCATGCCGAGCATGACCGGGTGGGCTGAATCGGCCACGTTTGTGCTCGATACGACCGATCCGCCCCCGTGTATCGGTGTGGCTGACTGCTGCGATTTGGATGGCAACGGCGTGCGCGACGATCCGTGCCTTTGGTGCGAGTGCGTGGCCAACGCGTGCGTTTTCGTCAACAAGGACGCACCCTCGGACATGGGCGGCGCCTTCGGTGATTGCCCGTCGGATACGTTCTGCAACGTGCATGACGCGAACCTGGCGTTGCAGTGCTTCGCCGGATTGGCTGCCTGCGAGGACATGAACGTGGACGCCGGGGGTCCGTTCGGCGCCTGCGCGCCCGATGGTTTCTGCAACGTGCATGACAGGAACCACGCGCTGACGTGTTTCTCGGGCGAGAATCCGTGCTCGTGCTCCGGTGGACCGGCGCCCGAGTATGGCCCGGTGATCGTGGACCACGCCACTCTAACGCTCGCGCCGAGTCGATGGACCGCGCAGCCCGGGGAGACGGTTGAGATTCGCGTGTTCATCGATAAGGAGGCCGTCAGCGGTCAGCTATCAGCCGTCAGCCGGTCGCGGCGGGTGGAACCCGCCCTACAGAGTTATCAGTTGCACCTGGGGGTGAGCGGGGGGAGACGGGGGCGGCTCGAACTGATCGACATTACGATCGAGGATCGCAGGGATTTCATCTTTGACGGGGCGGACGGGGTGTTCGACGCGTACAACGTGGGGAACGGGCAGATGCTGGCCGGGCTGGATGCGGGGAGTGTCACGAACGTGGCACACGCATATTTGGCGACGTTTACTTACCGGGCGTCGGCGGACGCGGCGGGTGCGTTCGTGGTCGATGTGTTGCACGATGAGGCGGTCGGTGATCAGACGTTTCTCGTGGCGCCGGCGGCGGGGAAGATCGCGGTCAGCGGTAGCAGGCCGGCGGTTGTCGGTGTGGGCGGGGAGCCAAGCGCTTCGCGGCGATAGCTTAGTCTTGTGGCTCGACTGCGCGCGGCGGAGTTCACCGGTTGGAAACCGGTGCCACACGGATGGTATGACCACGCTCGAGTGGGGATGAGGTGACAGCTTCCAAGCACATGGCCACGCAAGCGTGGCCATGCCACCCGGGTATGACATGCACTTCCGTGCCGGGTCCTTAGCCGGCACGCTTGACCGGGATTACTTCGTCGGGGATAAGCAACTGCTGCACAGTGTCCCGGGGGACTTGCTACGCGGTGGATGAGAACTGTCGAGCAATGGCGGGTGAAGGTGGCTGGCGAAGAGAAACTGTCGAAAGAGCCGCTCCTGGTCGCGCGGGGACTGCGCGTCGCGTTTGGGGATCTCGTGGCGGTGCGCGACGTTTCTCTGAGTCTCGGCGGGGGTGAGGTGCTCGGGCTCATCGGTCCCAACGGCGCGGGCAAGACGACGTTTCTTCGCGCGGCTGCGGGGTTGCAGCCGCCCACGCGCGGCACGACGCACGTGATGGGGTACGACGTCTGCGGCGACGATACGGAATTCCGCCGGCACATCGGGCTGGCGCCGGACGCCCCACCGGTGTACGAGGAACTGACCGTCGATCAGTTTCTGACGTTCATCGCGCTGGCTTATCAGATTCAGCGGTCACTGGCGCGCGAGCGTATCGACTTCTGGCTGGAGCAGCTCTGGCTGACGGAGAAGAAACACGAGAAGATCGCCACCCTGTCGCGGGGCATGCGGCAGCGCATCACCGTGGCGCGTACGCTGGTGCCGAATCCGACCGTCATCCTGCTGGACGAGCCGTCGAGCGGGTTGGACCCGGCCGGTCGCATCCAGTTTCGCAAGGTGCTGGCCAGCTTGCGCAACCAGGGTAAGGCGCTGATCGTCTCGTCGCACATACTGGCCGACCTGGAGGAGTATTGCACGCACATCGCGATTATCGAGCACGGCAGCATCCTGCGTTACGGGGCGGTGGGCGATCTGCACGACCGCGCGGAGGGACGCCATCGCTATCAACTCGCGCTGGCGGACGAGGACACGCGTCTGGCGGGCATACTCGCGGACATCGAGGGCGTTTCCGACGTCTCGCACGTCGATGGCGTTTGGACGTTCGAGTTCGATGATCGCCCGCAGCGTTCGGCGGAGTTGCTGAAAACGATCGTCGCGCGCGACGTGCCGGTGGCCTCGTTCGGTCCGATGGGCGACACGCTGGAAGACATGTACCTCCGCAGCGGGGTCAAGCAGGTGGACTGATCATGGCCGATTTGCCCTACACACCCAATCCCGTCTGGTGGGTGCAGCTGCGGCTGCTTGGGGGCTGGACGCGTTTGCTCTCGATCAGTGCCATATACCTGGCACTACTGATCGCCGCGGCGGTGGGATTCCGCTATCTCGCTCGCGGCATCTCGATTTCCGCGTATTGCGACGCGGCCATACAGATCCTGGCGTTCGTTCAGACGCTGCTGATCGTGATCGGCGGCTGCAACGCGGTCTACCGGGCTCTGAGCCGCGACGTTACTACCAACATGCTCGAATCCCATCGGCTGACGCCGTTGAGCGGCGCTTCCGTGGTATTGGGATACCTGGTGGGCTCCAACGCGCAGGTGCTGTCGCTCTACGCGGTCGGCGTAGTGGTTGGGACGGTGGTCATCCGCTGGGGAACGATCGGCGTTGCAAGTTGGATCGTCGGCAATATCGAGATGTTGTTCGTCGCGCCGATGGCGTGGGCGGCGACGCTGGTTCTCGGCATCGGGCGTCGGAAGCCCACAAGCCCCGGGGCGTTTCTGTTCGTTATGGTGATTCTGGGTACTCCGCTGCTCTTCATTCCGGGCGCTGGACTGCTGAGCGGCATCTACGCCGGCTACATCGCGGCGACGACCATGACGGGAACGTCCGGCGTTCCTTTCGCGATTGGGGTGATCCCGCTGTGTGTCACCGCCGGCATGTCGGTGATCTGGGGGCGGGGCGCGATGCGCAAGTTCCGCCGCCCGGACCTGCCCGCTTTCGGTCCGATTCGCGCGGCCGGGCTTCTGGTGATCTGGCTGGCGGCGGCGAGTTTCGGGTTGATGCTCGTGGAAGAGGTCGAACAACGCGGGATCACGGGGCTCGGGGGCGCCGGGTCGCCGTTTGGCGACGAGTCTTATGTACCGGGGTGCCTCACTGCCACGGCGATCGTCGCGATGCTCGTTGCGTTGTTCCCGCTGTATGCCTCGGCGCTGGCCAGCGTCCGCGCCGGTCGCGGTGTCGCACCACAGAGGCCTGGTGACCGGCTGGCCGCGAGAGGACAGCCGCTGTTCTGTGTTGCGCTCATCGTGGTTTTTCTGGTACCGCATCTGGAGTCGGCGCGATGGGATGTCATTGCGGGCGCTTCGGCCGGTGCGTGGGCGTCGCTCCTGGTTGTGGAAGCCGTGCTGATCGTATGGTGTTCCCACAACCGCAAGTCCGGTCGCATGATCGGCATCTACATCGTGCTCCTTTGGGTTGCCCCGCCGCTGCTGGACGTCGCGTACGGTGAATGGGTGATCGCTCAAAGCGGCGCCCACAGATCGCTCGCAACGCCGACGATGATTTCCGGAATGTCCCCGTTCGGCGGACTCGCCCGAGTTTTCCTCGAAGACGTGAAGTTCAACATGGTTCCGGGCGTCGCGTTTCAGGTGGCGTCGGGTGTGGCTGGTTGGGTTCTCCTGCGGCGCGCGCTACGCCGTATTCGCAGAAACAACGCCCCTGAAACGATATAACCCACTATTTATCAACACGTTACGGACATTTCTGGAGGAACCTGACGTTTTGCACTAACCGATATAGTTCACATCGGTCAAATACATTGTCCGGTGAACGATTGTGCTTCGCCGGCTTGGACAGATGTGGAGGACCGATCGATGAACCACAGACGAGACAACGGAGCAGCATGGCGGATACCGGCGATGACGGCGACCTGCATGGTAGCCGGACTCGTTGTGACGGCTCAGCCCGCGCGGGCGGGCGACTGGTCGGTCCATCTCGGTGTGGGCGACCGGTCGGGCGGGTACATCCAAGGGTGGTACGGCGATCGCTCGTGTGACGTTTCCGCGGGACGGGTTTGGGTGGAGCCGACGTACGTCGATCGCGGGGTCCGCGTGCGTGTTCCGGCCGTCGTGCGAACTCGCGAGGTGCCGATTTACGACCGCTGGGGCGACGTGGTGAGCTACCGCACGGTCGAGGAGATCGTCGAACCGGCATACTACACGTATCGCAGGGAGCGCGTCCTGGTCAGCGACGGTTACTACAGAACGACGCGCCCGCCCGCCTACCGGCGTACGATCCAGCGGAGGCGCGGGTCGCCGGTCTTGCGTGTCGGGTTCGAGCGTCGCAGTCACAGGGTGCGCGGGCACCATCGGGGACACGGTCATCGGCGCGGGCTGCGCGTCGGTTTCGGCCGCAGACATTGAGCCGCGTTGCCGATGCGATGGTTGAGTAGTAGCATTCCGAGAGAACGCTTCGATCACGCGAGGCGTTCTCTCGTTTCGTTACGGGGATATTCGATTTCGGAGCAGGATGAATGGCGCATACAATCGTGAATCGAGTCGTCTGCGGTTTTACGTCGTCGGTGATCGCACTGGTGCTTGCCGGTTGCGACCGGGTATCGATCAGTTATCAAGACCATCAGCCGGCACACCATCATGTGTGGGTGAAGACGCACTG
>JAJDDR010000045.1 GCA_029260255.1 Phycisphaerae bacterium | reverse complement strand
TGGTGGTTTCGGAGCGTCCCTCTTGTCCCAGGGGCTGACGCCCCTGGCTACTGACTGACGCCCTTGCAGGGCTTTGTGGCTGCGCCCCGAAAGAAGGCGAGAGACTGAACGGAGCGCGACAAGGCCACCATTGCATACGGCCGATCTGTTACGCGCGGCGAAGAAGTCGTCCGACGGAGCGGGTCGTTCGGATCGTTCCGTTTGCGGTTACGCGGCGGCGCGAAGACGACGGGGCTCGGGCGATTGGATTCGGGCGCGATACGTCGCCACGCCGGGAATGATGGGTGACGCCGCCCCCTTCTCGCGAGCCGGGTTGGGGTAAATCACACGCCACCCGACCTGCCGCCCACCTTGGGACGCACCGGAAGTACATCAGACGATAATACGGACTTTGTCCGGCCACTCGGTCTGTGATAAGATGGTTTGCCGGATGATCGTTGTTCGGGCGGCCGATGCATATCGGCCCCACGCAGATGCCCAGCATGGGCGGGGCGAGCACCAACTAAAGAGAGACGCCATGAACGCCAAGCGGAACCGGAACATGAACAGTCGTTGGATGGTTACCTTGACGGTGCTTGGGGGCTTCGGGCTGCTCGCGGCATGCGACGGCATGTTCGTGCTGCTGCCGCCGGCGAACAACCCATTCAACCCGACGCCGGTGCCGGGAATCGAGCCGTTGGTCATCGACGCCGGCGAAGACCGGTTCGCGACAGAAGAGGAGACTCTGACGCTCTCGGCCGAGGTCTCCGGCGGGGAGCCTCCCTACATATATCGTTGGACCGTCGAAGTCGTTCCGGACGACCCCGAGGAGCTGCTCGACGGTGTCATTCCGTTGCTGGCCGACAACAACCGTCCCGAAATCGACACGGCCCCCTTCGACGTGGGGCACTACCTGTATCGCATCCGCGTCACCGATTCGGCCGGGCGGACCGTGGTGGATTTCGTGCCGATCGATGTCGCGGAAACGCCGCTTCGCGTGACGATCGAGGAGGCCGGCGACGATGACGACGTGCCCCTCGAGGCGTTCGCCGCCGAATCGTTCAGCCTAACGGCCGAGACGAATATGCCCGGTGAGTTCACCTACACCTGGGTTCAGGTCAGCGGGACGGACGCCGAGCTCAGCGCCGATGACGAGCGGTCGATCGAGGTTACGCCGACGGACCCGGGGGAGATCGTCATCCGCGTGACCGTGCGCGAGGAAGAGGGGGCGACGGCTTTTCGGAACACGACCATCAACGTGGCTCAGGGCGACGCTTTCCTCGTGCGTCCCGAACTGCCCGACGTTCTGGTTCAAGACGAGCCGGCGACTTTGACCGCCAACATCAGCAACGACACCATCGACGCCGACGCGCTTTCGTACACCTGGGAGATTCTCAAGGGAACCGATGTGCGGCTGGTGACGCCCGACGCGAGAACGACGGAGGTGATCGCAGGCGCGCTGCAGACGTTCGAGTTGCGCGTCACCGCGTCGGGCACGATCAACGGTGAGCTTCGAGAGGATTCCGAGGAGTTCGTGCTGGTGGCCCTTCCCGATCTGCAGCCCGAGTTCATCATGACCGTCAGTTCGCTGAACGAGGGCGTCTCGGGGACCATCACGTTCCGATTCGATGCGCAGGCCACGCCGAAGACCGTCGCGAACATCGTTCGGTACATCGATGACGGTTTCTACACCAATGTCCTGTGGCACCGCGTCGCATCCGGCGCGGACGGACCGTTCGTCGCCCAGTTCGGCGGCTTCACTCGGGAGGACGAGGCGCTCACCGCCAAGGATCCGACGTTCGACCCCGTGGAGAGTGAAAACGAGACCACGATCGGCAACGATGTTCGCAGCATCGGCTTGGCGCTTATTGGCGGGAACGACGGGTCGGGAACGACGCAGATCTTCGTGAACATGGCCGACAACACGTTTCTCGACGAGCGTGGGTTCACCGCTTTCGGGACCGTGGTGGAGGGCTTCGAGCGCATCGAGGCGATGTTCGATGCCGACCTCGACAACGAGGACACAGATGACGGCACGTCGCTCGCTGAAGTTCCGGTCGACGACATCACCATCCTCAGTTTTCGGCGTGCCGTGGTCACGCCGGTCGCCGATGACGCCGATGGCGGTGCCTTTGCGGGCGATGAAGACACGCGCGGGTCGGACGAAGGAGACGCCTTCAACTAGGGCGTCGGCTGTTGCGCTGCGCTGCCGGGTCCCGATGCGCTCTTCTTGGGGTGGAAACGTGCTGAATCAACCGTCGCCGTCCAACACGCGTCGAACCGTTCTCGAAACGCTCAAGCGCGAGGGCGGTCTGTCGGCGGCGGAGGTCGCGGCGCGACTGGCAATCTCGGTCGCCGGCGCAAGGCTGCAATTGGTCCACTGCCACAACGACGGTCTCGTCTGCTCGATGCCACGGCGAAACGGTAAGGGAAGACCGACCCTGATCTATACCCTCAGCGAAGAGGGTCAGAACCTCTTCGGTCAGCGGTACGATCGCATCGCCATCGAGGTGCTCGACAACGCAGCGCGTATCGGCGGCGAGGAACTCATCGAGCGGATCTTCGCCGAGCGTATCGAGAGGATTTTCGAGAAGTACCGCGAAGCCGCGACGCCGTCGACCATGGACGAACGAATTCGCCTTCTGGCGGCGTTGCGCGACGACGACGGATACATGGCCGCCGTGGAGTTGGACGGGCAGGGTGCCACGACACTGGTGGAGTATCACTGCCCGGTTGCGGCGGTGGCCAGGAAGTACCCTCTGCTCTGCAAACACGAGATTGAGCTTCTCCGGCGAATCCTCGGTCCGAACGTCCGGGTGGATCGCGTCCAGCACAGGATTTCCGGCGACCATGTCTGCCGCTACCGCCTTTCCTGCCGGTCGAACGGTGACGGCGACTCTTGAGCCCGCGTTGCGGGGGCGCGCAGCAGCGGGTAACCTGCCCGGCGTCTAACGGGAGCGACGACATGGCGTTTGAAGACACATCCGGAACACTCAAGCAACTCACCGCGCGCATCATCACCACCCGGGACTCTCTTTGACTTCGCAGGACGCGTCAAAGAACTCAGCGGCTACGACGAAGAGATGGCGAAACCCGGCTTCTGGGACGATCCGGAATCCGCGCAGGAGACGGTTCGCAAGCTGAAAAAGGCCAAGGCGATCGTCGAGCCCGTGCAGGATCTGCTCACGCGCCGCGACGATCTCGAAGCAATCCTCGAACTTCTCGCCGAGGACGATGACGAGGCCACACGCGCCGAACTCCAGACCGGCCTGTCCGATCTGATGGATCGCATCGGCCGCGTCGAGACGCTGACCCTTCTGTCCGGCCCGAACGACCCCCGCGATTGCTACTTCAACGTGCAAGCCGGCACCGGCGGGGCGGACGCCTGCGACTGGGCCGAGATCTTACTACGCATGTACCTGCGGTATTTCGAACGCGGTGGCTACGCGGTCGAACAACTCGCCCGCAAGGACGGCGAGGAAGCCGGCATTCAGTCCTGCAACCTCCAGGTGCGCGGCGGGTACGCCTACGGCTATCTGTCGTGTGAAATCGGCGTGCATCGGCTGGTGCGCATTTCGCCGTTCAGCGCTCAGGGCAAACGCGAGACCAGCTTCGCGTCCATCGACGTACAGCCGGACGTCGGCGGCATCGAGGTCGAGGTCGATTGGGACAAAGAGGTCCGCGAGGACACCTACCGCAGCAGCGGCGCCGGTGGGCAGCACGTCAACAAAACATCGTCCGCCGTCCGACTGACGCACCTCGCCACAAACGCGGTCGTGCAGTGTCAGAACGATCGCTCGCAGCACAAGAACCGCTCTTCCGCCCGAAAGATGCTCATGGCCCGCCTGTACCAAATCAAGGAGGCCAAGCGCGACGTGGAGCTGGCCAAGTACTACGGCGAGAAGGGTCAAATCAGTTGGGGCAACGCGATCCGCAGCTACTTCCTCTACCCCGAGCAGCGCGTCAAAGACTCCCGAACGGGCGAACTCACGTCCGACACGCAAGGCGTCCTCGACGGCGACATCCAGCGCTTCATCGACGCCGAACTTCGCCGCCGCGTCGCATCGCGAGAGGGCGCTGGCGCGCGGTGAACAAGACGGCGAGAGACGCGGTACCGATAGTGCGGTATTTCACGCTGATGGCATTTTCCGAGCCCCAACCGTAAGGGCACCCTCAGAATCGCTCCTTAACGATCGCGGCTCGGATTACACATCGATTCAGGCGTGTAGCAGCGCTGGAACTCGGTAAACTGCGATGGAACGTACCAAAGTCGCCCGCCTCAAGACGCCTGAGCACTTCGTCCGATATTTCCCCGGACGCTAAGTCACTACCGGAGACTCGATATGAACAGTCAACAACTCGAAGCGGCGGACGAGACCCGCGCGACCATTCCGTCCTGGATTGCGATTACGGCCGCCATACTCCTCGGCGCCTACCACGCGCAAAACTGCTTTGGAGACCCGGTGATCTCCGGGACTTCACGCAACGATTTCATCGTAGTCCAATGGGAATACTCGCTGAATCCTGGAGGAGGCGGTCATGGCAACTTCACCGTCTGCATGGACTTCACCGATCATCCCTTCTTGGACGACGACGAACGCCTGTTCTTGGACGGTTTGATTCCCGTTGGCGCGACTGTGACCGACGTGCTTGACGCCGTCAACGAGACTCCAGTGGACTTCTCAGTGCGTACCTGCTACGGCGCTCCCGACGGCGTCCCGGCGGGATGCGAAGACAACCAGGCGACAGAGGGGCTGTTGGCGACCCACTTCGTGTGGTGCGCCGCCATCTCGATGGAATTGTCGCCGGAATCAACCTACGGCCAGGTCAACAGTCCACTTGTGCATGGGATTGTGTGCGGAACGCCCGGTGACGGAACCTGCTTGTCCGCCAGCCCATGTCTCGCTCCTGCGATGGGCTGCGTCGACGACTTCGTCACGGTCATCCCGATCGTAGCTCCCTGCATACAGAATGGCGATTTCGACCACGATGGTGACGTCGACCTGCTCGATTTTGGCGAGTTTCAGCGGATCTTCACGGGGCCGAAGTAAACTCTTGAGTCACCAGTTGTCAGTGGTGCGATGGATAACTGACAACTGACAACCCAAGAACCTACTGCGATCCGGTGAACAACTGCTGGAACAGGCGGAAGTCCTCCAGGTCGTCGTCGCAGTCGGCGATGTTGCCGCAGGGGGTAGCGTACGCGGTCGGCCGGCAGGGCCCGGCCGAAGCGTCGGAATCTGCCGATTCACAGTCTCGCCCAGTCCGGATGGCAGTGACGCGACGTTCGCCCTCACCGGGACAATCCCCGATGTGGTGTCCAACGACGATCTGACGCCCGGGTCTCGTCTGGGCGGGTTGGACGTCACCGCCGGCGGAATCCTGATCGCAACCGACCGATCGTTGAGCATCTGAGAATCGGCACCGGCGAAGTAACGGGGTCCGAGCTGCCGCCCGGGTACGTGATCGAACGGCTGAGGGTTCGCTGACGAACGTACGCGGTACCGCTCGGACGTGCTCTCCCCGGTTTCGCCGGATTCCATAATCCTCGAATTCATGTCATCCAAACGGCGGTCGCGGTTGTCTTACCAGTGGTGTAAGGTGAAATCTCGGACATCCCTCCGATAAGGAGCACATGATGACAATCAGACGACAGAACCTCCTCCCACGATTCTGCGCCGCCGCGATGGCCGCCGCGGTCCTCGGCGGATGCGTCAAGAACGAAGAGAAGATCACGGTCCATGCCGACGGCTCGGTCGATTTGCAGATGGTGGTCGAAGGCGACCGCAAGGACATGGAGAGCGGGGCGCCGGGCATCGCCAAGCGGGAGGGGTGGGTCGTCACCCAGCACATGGTGACCGAAGATGACGGTGAGCAGAAAGTCCACCGGCAGGCGGAGATCACCATTCCCGCCGGTCAGCCGATTCCGGCCAACTATCCCACCGACGACCCCGACGGCGAGGCGCTCGCCTTGCGTCACGCCACAACACTTGAAATCGAGCGCCGCGCTGATGGCGTGTACTACCATTTTCGCCGTGTCTACGAGCATAGGCCGGCTGCGTTCGTAAACGTGGCGTGGGACGAACTCTACGAGGAGTACGGTGACGAAGATCCGGCGAAGATGAAGGGCGACGAGGCCCGGAAGTTTGTTGTGATGCTCGGCGGCATCGCACGCTTCCAACAAGCCGCGATTGTACGCAAGGCGTGGCGATCACTGGACAACCCCTGGCGTCAGGACTTGCGGCTGGCCGTGTACGATGCGATCAACCGCGTGATCAACGGCATCGACCCCGACGAGGTGGTCGAAATGCTCACGGGTGAGTCCAACGACGACGGAGACTCCGACGCCGAACTCGACGCGCTGGCGGCGCGGGTCGACCTGGAGGTGTCCGACGCGATCACGACCGTGCTGCGCGACGCGCGGATCCCCATGCGCGAAATCAACGAGTTCCACGCGCTGCTGGCGCGCGAGCGGCGGCGGTACGCCATCACGGACGACTACATGGATGACTACTGGCGGGTTAAGCTGGAAATGCCCGGCACCCTGGTCGGACACAATGGCGACAAGATCGAGGACGGTGCCGTCACGTGGGAGCGCAAGGGTGAGTACTTCTACGATCGCACCGTCGAGCTGTTGGCCACATCAAGAGTGTCACCACGTGACAGTCGCTAGTCCCGGCGCCGGTATGTGCGGGTCGCTTTGCCAGTGGATCCAGACCCATGATGGACGCCGCTCGAACAAGCAGGACGTTTGAGGCCCACCGCGAATCGGTGTACGGGTGGGCCTTTCGTATCCTGGGCAATCACCACGACGCCCTCGATGTGACACAGGAAGTGTTCATCAAATGGTGGGGCATCCATCGCGAGAAGACCGCACCCACACGCGCCGTCGGTTGGCTCAGGCGCGTGACCATCAATCACAGCATCAATCTGTGCAAGACGCGGTGCAAGCAGTCCGACGCCGCTGTCGACGATCGCGCGGACACCGATGTCGGCATGCCACCCGCTGAGCGGCGCGAAATCGCCGACGCCCTGGCATCCGCCATGACCACGATGTCCGAGCACCAGCGCGCCGTGCTCTTCGCCAAGGTCTACGACGCATGCACCTTTGCGGAGATCGCCACGCAGATGGGCATCGCCGTACCGACCGTCAAGACGCATTACTTGCGCGCCATCCGCACGGCGCGCCGGACGTTGGCCGATGCCGGCCTCGTCGCCGGAGACGAATCATGAACTGCGAACGAATCAGCGAGCATCTGGCCGACTACATCGGTTGCGAACTCGATCCACAGCAGCGCCTCGCGTTCGACGCGCACCTGCAGCAATGCGAGACGTGCCGCGCCGAAACTCAGTCACTCGAAGAGACGATCGCAACGTTGCACCGTCTCGAGACCCCGCTCGCACCAACGGCCGGGACGTCGCCACCGCCGTTGCGCTTGGGCGCACTTCAACCGCTTGCCTACGCCGCCGTCCTGTTCATCGGGCTGGGAATCGGTTGGTGGATCAAGCCGTCCGATGCGACGACCGCGGCGTCCGTCGATCGACCGGCGATCCGCGAAGTTCAGGAGCGCCCGTCCCGGGTCCACCACGGCTGGCTCGACGCAGCGGTCGCCCGGGGATCAGAAGATCGTAAGGCCAGCCCGTTCGCGCGCAATGCGGTACGGCTGGTTCGCGCGATCTCCGGTGGATAAGCGCGCGGTTCCCTAACGGCGTGCCGCAAAATCGAATCGCTTGGAGGTGTAGAAAAACGTCAGCGGGTTGTCGTAGACGATCTTGCGAATGACCGCCTCGGAATGCCCGCGGGAGCGCATCTCGACGATAAACTTCGGAACCGCCGTCGGGTCGCTCACCCCCCAGTCGCCGGCGGAGTTCACCATGATCCGATCCGTACCCACCGTTTCGATGATGTCCGCCGCCCGCGCGGGCGTGCACTTGGTCGTGGGGTACAGCGTCATGCCGCACCAGTACCCGGCCTCGAGTGCCAGCCGCACGGTGTGTTCCTCGACGTGATCGATCAACACGCGCTCGGGGTTCACGCGGCTGTCGCGGGCCAGCATGTCGATGATCATCCGAGTACCCATGTACTTGTCTTCGAGGTGCGGTGTGTGGATGAGGATCAATTCGTCGCGCGACGCGGCGAAATCAACCTGCTCGGCAAAAACCGTCGACTCGTTCGGCGTGTTCTTGTTGAGCCCGATCTCGCCGATGCCCAGAACGCCGGGCCGATCGAGGAACTCGGGGATCAGAGAAATCACCTCGCGCGACAGGCTGACGTTTTCCGCCTCCTTGGCGTTGATACACAGCCAGCAGAAGTGCTGGATGCCGAACTGCGCCGCCCGGTTACGCTCGAACTCGGTCAACTGCCCGAAGTAGTCTCGAAACGCCTCGGCCGAACCGCGGTCGAACCCGGCCCAGAACGCCGGTTCGGAAACAGCGACACAGCCCGATCGCGCCAGCCGCTCGTAGTCGTCGGTAATCCGCGAAACCATGTGAATATGAGGGTCGATGTAGTTCAACGCATCTCGCCTAGCGTCGCCATTGCGGGTCGTACGCCCGGCTGAAGACCAGCTGCACGCGCTCCGCGCGGGACTCGCCGGACTCGCCCAGGACCTCGATCGCTTCCCGAATCTTGACCATCCGCGCGTCTTCCCCAACCGCGTCGCCGCCCTCGGCGCGGGCGATTCGGTCCAACGCCGCGGCGACATTCAGGATCTGATGCCTGATTGCCGGAAAATCCCGCTCAAGCACCTCAGCAGCCTGCCGCGTCATCGACATAATGGGAGACCATCCACGACCACCTGGTTCAACTTGACTACCAATCAATAGCCGTCCGAACGGGGCCAGTCAAGCAAGACGCGTCAGCCCGCAGACCCCGGGTGCATGACACTTCCGGCGGCATTCGATTCCGGGTGCCACGGGCGGCTTGTCCGCCCGTGTCGTCGCTCGCGGGCACATGGGGCACCCACACTGGCAGCCAAGCTGCCAGTGGCACCCGCCT
>JAJDDR010000440.1 GCA_029260255.1 Phycisphaerae bacterium | reverse complement strand
CGCCAGCGGCCACTCATCCCCGAAGTCGTCGCTTGGCTGATGATGTATGTCGGCCTGCAAACGGCTTCGATGACCCACGGACTCGCCCATGCATGGAGGCTGGTGCGCGCCGTCTGCCCATGGCTGCACCAAGGCTGCGTTACCGAAGAGGCCTTCTGCCAAGCCAGAAAACAACGCACCATCGGATTCTGGCGAACTCTCTGGGAACACTTGGTGCGTCGATTCGAGACCACGTTTGCTCCGGCCATGCTCTGGAAAGGCACCTTTCGACTGCTCGCCATCGACTCGGAACTGTCCGACCGGCGACCGTTGGCTTGCTGGCACGTCAATGTTCTCAAGGAACCTCTCGCCGAGATCCACGGCGAGCTTGTGCTTCGACCGTTCGAGGTCATATTCGCCAAACTCGCCTGGCCCGATTGACTTCCCACCGTTGCTCTGCTTGGCAACCGGTCTTCCGACCGCGGCGATCCGGTTGCGAGGGCGTCGTCCGCACGCTGACCAACGCGAACGTTAGGACCCGCTAACAATGCAGCGTTGCTCGACGGCGCTTTTGGTTAATTCCCTATAATACTACTGGCCGTTTTCCCAGGTGTGAGACTATGGTCGCCGCTGGATCATCACCGTCGACGGGCATGTAGTGTCGGCGGCTAGTCGCGCGGCTGTCGCGTGTTTTGAGCCATATTCGGCGAACGTACCAGGTGGCGGACGCAAGCCGCCCGAGCGCTCGCCGGGAGGTCCCCGGCGTGCCCGCGGGGAGTCCGCGCCTACAGGCATGGCGGCGCGAGTGCCTATCGCCGCCGGTGGAAGGAGAAGTGAAATGCAAAAACTGTCAGGAGAAACCGGCATGCTTCGGACAACGACAATGGCAATCATGTTTCTTGGCGTGCTGCTGGTGAGCAGCGGCGCCGTCAAGGGCGCGGTGTATGACTTCAGCACAGGGGCGGGCGCAGACCGGTTTGCGTATCGACACGGTGTCGCCAAAGAGCCGCTGCCTCCGCCGGCCAACAACTCCCCGTCGATAGCGTTCACCGGGAGCCAATACGCGGCCGTCGCGTCATCGGACGATGTTCGCTACACGACGGGTCCCGTCGAAGGTGGGCTGGTGGCCGCGATGCGGTTTACCTTCACCGTAAACGAATCGGCCGATGCGATTACGCAAATCGACGCTGCGTGGGAAGGTAGCTCGGATCAGGACAAGCCGCAGGTCATCTGGCTGTGGAATGCTGCTGCGGGCTCGTACATGGAGTTCGGGAGCCAGGTATCGCAGCCACCGGCGCCGGGGCTGCCTCCGCTGGATGGCACGATCTCGGCCACAGTCACGGAGGCGGCGGCCGATTTCATTGATGCCAACGGCCAGCTCACGGTTCTCGTCACGCTGGCAGAGGAAGGCGGCGGGCTGAGCGTGGACCATGTGAGCGTGACGATCGCGGCTGCTTCACAGTGCGTGACGGACGCAGACTGCTCCGATGGCGTGTTCTGCAACGGCGCCGAGACCTGTGCCGCTGGCGTCTGCTTCGCGGGCACACCGGCCGTTTGCGACGACGGCAGCGTGTGCACCACGGATTCCTGCAGCGCCACTACCGATGCATGCGAATACGTCGCTGTGGTTTGCGACGACGGGTTGTTTTGCAGCGGCGCGGAGACGTGCAATCCGGTATCGGGCTGCCAGACGGCTTTGCCGGTTGGCTGTGACGACACGAACCCCTGCACGGTCGATTCTTGCAACGAGCTGACGAACGCGTGCGAGAATGTACCGGTCGGCGGTCCCGTCGCGGCCGACACGCCCAACCCGAGCAGCGGTGCGATCAACGTGCCGGATACCACGACCCTGGTATGGAATGGCGGTCCGGCAGGTGAACCCGGTTGCGGCAAGACATTCGATGTGTATCTCGACACGGGCAATCCGCCCGTCACCCTCGTCGCCGGCGCACTGACAGGCAGCAGCTACACGCCTGCCGCGCTTGCCGAGGTGACCACGTACTTCTGGCAGGTCAGGAGCCACGATTGCTGTGGCCAGACGGCCGGAGCCGTCTGGAGTTTCACGACGGCCGGAACACCCTCGCTTGCCGCAACTCCGGCGGCGGTGGATTTCGCGCTCAATCTCGAGCAGGTCGCCACGTCGCAGATGACGCTGACCAATGGCGGCAACGCCGTGACAGCTTGGGCGGCGACCAAAGCGGCGGCCGGTGGACAGGCGGCCATGGCGCCACTTCCGCCAACGGGACGTGCGCAGGCAATCGACTGGACCAAGCCACACGAGCCGACGACACTGCTCGTCTCGTTCAAGCGTCCCTCAGACATTGCGGTTCGGCAGCGAGCCGGACGGCGCGCTGCCGCCAAGCGCGGATCATCCGCCACGGCGACGACACTTTCGGCGGCTGCACGCGCGGGGGTCCACGCAACTTGTGGAACGACGAAGGTACATTCCTGCAGAACGATCCCGGTGGATGTAGTTGAAGTGCCCGCAGGCAGCAACCTTCAAGCCGTAGCAGCCCTGTACGCCGCGAGACCCGAAGTAGACTTCGTTGAGCCGAACTACCTCTATCACGCCAATGCGCTCCCCAACGATCCGAGTTTCGGGGGCCTTTGGGGGATGCACAACACCGGGCAGACCGCTGGCACGATCGATGCCGACATTGACGCTCCGGAGGCGTGGGAGATCACGACCGGGAGTCAAAACGTCATCGTGGGTGTGATCGACACGGGCGTGGACTACAACCACCCGGATCTCGCCGACAACATGTGGACCAACGCGGCCGAGTTGAACGGAATCACCGGTGTTGACGACGACGGAAATGGTGTCGCGGATGACATCTACGGCGCGCGTTGGGTCAGCGGCACTGGACTCGCGACGAGCGGAGATCCCTACGACGACCACTATCACGGGACCCACACGGCCGGCACTGTCGGAGCGGCCGGGAACAACAACCTGGGCGTCGTGGGAGTCAACTGGAACGTCCGCATCATGGCGCTGAAGTTCCTCAACTCCGCGGGCAGCGGCTCGCTCGCGGATGCGATCTCGGCGGTGGAATACGCCGTGGCTAACGGTGCCCACCTAACCAGCAACTCCTGGGGCGGCGGCGGGTACAGCCAGGCGCTCAAGAACGCGATCGATCAGGCCGGTGCCGCGGGACAGTTGTTTGTCGCGTCGGCCGGCAACAGCAACCGCAACACCGATCTGATACCTGCCTATCCAGCGAGCTACAACTCGCCAACGATCATCTCGGTGGCGGCCACCGATCACAATGATCTGCGGGCAGACTTTGGTTGGTGGGGCAGCAACTACGGAGCCGCGACCGTCGATCTGGCGGCCCCCGGCGTGGACGTATTGAGCACGTCGCCGGGCAACGCGTACCGGACCATAAGCGGCACGTCGATGGCATGTCCGCATGTCAGCGGTGTGGCGGCGCTGCTCCTGTCCGTGAATCCGGCCCTGGCGCCTCTCGATCTGAAGCAGATGATCCTGGACAGCGTCGATCCGATCGCGT
>JAJDDR010000439.1 GCA_029260255.1 Phycisphaerae bacterium | reverse complement strand
CACTACCGATAACCTGACGTCTCCCAACATCGCCGATCACACCGAAACGACGACGTGGACGCACGCGGTTACCGTGCAGGCGGTAGCCGACACACCGGCCATCACGACGACCAACGTTTCCGGCAACGAAGACACGCTGATCGCGCTCAACATCAACGCCAACCGCTCGGCCGATGGCAACACGGACGAATCCGAAGTTCTATCCGTGCGCATCACGCTGCCCCAGGACGGCGGCTCGCCCATCGGCACTGTCGTGGCGACAGGCACGGTCACAAACGGTGTCACGATCACGAACCAGGGCGGCGGCGTCTATCTCGTGCAAGGCCCCGGCACCGGCACGGCCGCGCAGGAAGAAGCCCTGATCGACGCCTTCCTGACGGGCGGCGGCCTCGCACTCAACCCGCGCGCCCAGTTCGCAGGCAGCTTCACCGGCGTGAACGGCATCTTGGTCGAGGCAATCTCGACGGAAAAGGAAACCGGCGCACAGGTTGCACCAGGATCATTCGGCGGAGCCGACGGCACCTCGCAGACCGAAACCGTCCAAAGCTTCATCGACATCACGATCAACCCGGTCGTCGATACGGTCACCTTCGCCAACAACTCCACGATCGTTCAGGAAAACGCCAACTCGACGGCCGTTTCCGATCCCGTGCTGTCCGTCCCTCTTGGAACGCGGCTTGGCACCACGCTTGCCGACCTTGACGGTTCGCAGTCCTTGAACCTGTCGCTGTCGAACATTCCCCTGACGGCGTCCGTTCGCTTCGGCGCCACGGTGCTGACGCCGGGAGGCAGCGCCACCATCAGCGGCGTCACAGTCAGCATGGATCTGGCTGGGACCGTCACGGTCGATGGACCGAACGCTGCCACCGCGATCTCCGTCCTCAACACACTTACCGTGCGCCCGCTGAATGATTCCGATGCAAACTTCACGGTCGGCATCTCAGGCAGCACGACCGAAGCAATCGGTGGGGCCAGCACAGCCTTCACCGGAAGCCACCAGGTGATCGTGCAGGCTGTAGCCGACATTCCAAACGTCAACGTCGGTGCCGCAACCAAACCGACGATTGCGGAAGATTCCGGTTACGTCACGTATCCGGCAACGATTGGCCTCAACGACACAGACGGCTCGGAAACCTATCAGTCCGTCGTCGTCTCCTTCTCCACACCAGGCGGCGGCGCTCGCCCCGAAGTGCAGTTTACAACGACCACGGGCGTCACGATCAATACGGCGGTCAACGGCCAGGTCACCCTGACCGGCGGCACGACGGCACAGATGGAGGCCGTGCTTGCCTCCATGCAGGTGCGCCCAGGTCCCAACAACGGCGAGGACATCACCGTCACCCTGCGGGCGACGTCCATCGAATCCAATCCGACCGAGGACAACAACGGCGCGGCCCCTGGCAATGGCGGCGGCGTCGCCGGTCCGGAAATCTCAATTCCGACGGCTGCCCGTCAGGCAACGTTCGTCATCCCCGTCGATCCCGTTCCCGATGTGCCGACGCTGACCGTGCCTGCAAACCTGCCCGGCACTGAAGACACGCGCTTCAATCTGTCCGGAATCTCGATGACGGCAGGCGTTGACACGGATGGTTCCGAAACGCGCTTCATCGAAATTAATACGGCGAGCTTCCCGGCTGGCACGCAGTTCTTCTCGGGTGCGACCCAGCACACCAACGTTATCGGCGGCTTCCTGCGTATCCCAGAGTCAAGCCTTGCAAACCTGCAGATGCAGACGCCGTTGAACTATTCAGGCACAGTCACGCTCAGCGTGCGCGGTGTGGTCGTCGATAGTTCGAATACCAATACTGTGACGAGCTTCACACCCGCCCAGAATATCGCGGTCGGCGTGGTGCCGGTCGCGGATCCGACCACAACGCCGTCGCTATCGGTCGGCGTTGAAGACAATGGTCCTGTCGCATTCGGCTCCACCATCAATGCCGGCTTGAACGTCACCGACACGGTCGTCGGTGGGCCCGGCCAGGGCGGCGACGAAACCATCTCGCGGATCGTGTTCGACTTGCCGGCCGACACGGCGTCGCGGACATATGCAATTTCAGGTGCCTTCGCACCTGTTGCCACCGGCACGATCCCTGGCTCCGGCACAGCCGAAGTCACGTTTGACGCCGCCACCCGGACCTACACGATTACGTCCACGATCATCACCGGCGCCGCAGACGTAGCCTTGCTCACCGACGCCCAACGCGATGCGGCGGAAGCCGACATCCGCGCCACGCTGGCAAGCTTCCAGGTGGAAATGGGTCCGACCCATTCCGACCTCGACGGCACCATCGCGGTCACGGCAACGGCGCTCGACGTGAAAGATGGCGTCTCCAGCACGCAGGACACCTCTTTCAACCACACGATCCGCATCCAGGCAGTCGCAGATACGCCGACGATCACAGCGACGGCCGGTCCGGTCGCCAATGAAGACGCCGGCAACATCGCGCTCAATATCGATCCGGGCAGCAGCCCCGATCAGGACGGCTCCGAAACTCTTTCCGTGCGCATCACCGTGCCCACCGACGCCCGCGGACCTGTCGGTACGCTCGAAGGGTCGCCAACAGGCTCTGTCTCATTCACGCACCAGGGCGGCGGCGTATATATCGTAACATCGAGTGTCGGCACTTCGGCCCAGCGGGAAGCAGATCTTGACGCCTTCCTCAATGCCGGTGGCGTCTCGTTCAATGGCCGCAACAACTGGTCAGGCGAAGTCGACCTGACCGTTGAATCAATCTCGACCGAAGCAGCCAACGGCAACCAGCTCGCACCAGGCTCGTTTGGCGGCCCCGACGGAACCTCCAAGACCGAGACGGTCTCCACCAACGTCACCATCGCGGTTGCTCCAGTCGTCGATACGCCGGTGGTGAAGGGCAACGCCGTCGGTCTCGAAGATACGGTCATTCCCGTCCCGCTGAACATCACGCTTGGTGACAAGGACGGTTCGGAAACCTATACGGTGCGCATCTCCGCGGTCGTCCCGCCGACAACGCGGATCTTCGGTGCGTCCGGTGAAATCTTCCCCGACGGCGGCGGCTTCTACAATTTGACAGCCGCTGACGTCAACGCATTGTCGGTCGAGCCACCGCTGCACTACTCGACAGCCCTTTCTGGCCCGATCCAGATCACCGTTGAAACGACGGTCACGGACACCGCCGGCCCGACCAGTGTCCAGCAGACCTTCACCGACGTCATTCCAGTGCTCATCCAGGGCGTCGCCGACAAGCCGCTCAACCCGGCAATCTCCGTCAGCGCGGATGAAGATCAGGCGATCAATCTTGGCGCAGGCATCCTGGCTGCTGTCTCGGGCGACCTGAACAACGCCCGCGTCGACAACGACGGGTCCGAGCAGATCGGCATCATCCTCGAAGGGGTGCCACCCGGCGTCGTGCCGACCAGCGCCGTACCGGGCGGCGTCGTCTTCATTGGCGGCGGCACGTGGCAGATTTCAACGGCAGCGCTTGCATCCCTGACACTGCCTCCGGTCGCCAACTTCTCCGGCACGGATCCTTATGGAACGCTTGTGGTGAAGGCGGTGAGCCAGGAAATCGATGGCGATCAGGCAACCTCTGACCCGTGGCCAATCACGATCGATGTTGCGCCGATCATCGACAACGCAACTGTCGATGGCTTCGCGACTTGGGGTGCGAACGTCCAGACAACAGAAGACACGGACATTTCGCTGGCCAACGTCACCAACAACACGCTGCGGGACGACGACGGCTCCGAACAGGTCATCAGCTACACGTTCGACTTCAACACGATCGTTGCCGATGCGCAGATCGGCGCGGTTGTCGCCGACGCCGCGACCTTCATCGCCAACTTCGTCAACGGGGCGTTCACGAACAACGGTAACGGCACCATCACGGTCACACCGGCCCAGGCTGCCGGACTGTCGCTCGACCGCGCAGCCTTCGTCGATTCAAACGTGGACTTTTCGATTCCAGTCTCCGCATTGGTTCGCGATACCGCCGTCCTGTCATCCGGCACGCAGACGGTCGACAAGGTGGAAGCGACAAACTACGCCGTGGACCTCGTTGGCGATGCCGACCTTCCCACCGTGTTTGCAAACTCGGTCACGGGAAATGCCGCAACACGCATCCCCATCTCGTTGGGCGGAGACACGATCGACACCGACACCGCCTTGGGTCGCGCGCAATCCGAAGACGTCTACTACGTCGTCTCGACTCAGGACCTCGGCGGTATCCCAGTTTATGGCTTCGTCGATTCCGCCGGCAACATCGTCGGCCTGGATAACGGCGACGGGTCGTGGGTTCTCAATCCCGGCGACCTTGCCGACCTGCACGTCCTGACGCCGCCGGGCTCAAACGGCACCGCCCAACTCACGCTGACCACTGTGGTCGTCGAGGACGATGGCGACACGAACCAGAACTCGATCCCGTTCACGGTAACAGTGAACGCCGTCGGCGGCCCCGGTATCGATCCGCCGCCGCTGCCGCCGGAAGTCACGGTCGGCGTCTCCTCGGGCAACGAAGACGGCGCAATCGTTCTGAACGTGACGGCAACGCCAGCCCCCGGCGACCTCACGACGCCGAGCGTCACCGTGCTGATCTCGAACCTTCCGGTAGGAACTGAGGTTCTCGGCGCGACGTACAACCCAACCACCATGCGCTGGGTGGCAAGTGCGGCCGCCGTCAACGCCGGAAACGTCCAGATCATTCCGCCACCGGATTTCTCCGGCACCCTGACGATGGATATCGAAGCCGTCGCCATCAACGCGGCCCTACAGAAGGCGTCATCCGCACTGCCGGGTGTGGGCGTTGACGTTGACCCCGTGGCCGATGGCGTCGTCATCGCGGCAACCCCCGCCGCGGCGTCCGAAGACAGCCCCGTTGACCTCAATATTACGCTCACCGAGCGCGATATCGATGGTAGCGAAACGGTGGAAACCAACTCCTATGTCCGCGTCAATAACGGCGCGACGCTGCTCGGCGGCTATCCCCTCGTCACCGGAGGCGATCCCGATGCCAGCGTGCATGGAACGCCGGTCGTGGGCTACTACCGTGTCCCGACTGCCGATCTGGCTTCCCTTCAGATGCAGAGCGCGCTGCATCAACACGGCAACGTCACCGTCGATGTCGTGACCGTGACGCAGGAACCCGCCGACGACAACGACGGCGACAAGTTCATCGTCGACCAGGCATCCTTCGACGTGGACGTCATCGCCGCGGCTGATGCTCCGGCCACCACGGTCGGCGGTCATTACTCCGGAAGCGAAGACACGGCGATCAGTCTGGCTGGAATTAATGCCGATCTCGTCGATACGGATGGCTCGGAAGTGCTGTCGATGATTATCAGCGGCGTGCCCGACGGTTCGCTCTTCAACGCTGGGTCGA
>JAJDDR010000438.1 GCA_029260255.1 Phycisphaerae bacterium | reverse complement strand
CACGCGTTCGCAGATGTACGGCGAAAGCAACGACCGCGCCTTCGCCCGCGGCTCGCGCGACGGCGGGTTCATCTACACCCCCGCCAATGACGGAGAAAGCAAGGCCGACGAACCCGGCGCCGACGGGCGGGGACGCCTGCGCAGCTACGGATCGATGACCTACGCCGGATTCAAGAGTCTCCTTTACGCCGGTGTGTCGCGCGACGATCCACGCGTCAAAGCGGCCCACGAGTGGATACGCCGGCACTACACCCTCGACGCCAACCCGAACATGCCCGGCGCCAGGTCGCGCGAGGGAATCTACTACTACTACCACGTCTTCGCCCGCGCGCTGGACGCGTGGAACCGCGATACCATCACCGACGCGCAAGGGCGAGAGCACAACTGGAGATCCGAACTGTGCCGCAAACTCGCCCAACAGCAGCGTCGGGATGGAAGCTGGGTCAACGAGTCCGACCGCTGGTACGAGGGCAACCCGTATCTCGTGACGGCGTACGCGATCCTGGCCATTCAAACGGCCGCCCGATAAGGACCGCCCCGACCGGTGATCGGTCGGATGAGAGAACGTCGCCTGGACTCGGCGTTCGCGTGATCGTAGAATCCGGCACTGATCGCGACGCCGCCTGCGTCAGGCGGCAGCACTCAGGTGTCCTTCGGAGAACCGAGCGTGGCGCTACCCAGCTTCCGGAAGTTCGATGTTCAAGCGCGGTTCGGCCTGCTCGCGTCTTGCGCCGCCTTTGTGCCGTTGGCCGTCGGCGCGGTTTTCAGTTTCGGCAAGTACAGTCACCAACTCAGAGCCATCTCGTACGGCGAGGCGGGAATGTTCAAGCCCGCCCTCCTGGTCTGCATCGCCTTGGCGGGAGGCTTGAGCGTCATCGGTCTGGCGCTCGGTTTCAACAGCGCGGGGCAGCGCCGCAACAAGAACTCCGGTGAGTCGTGGGCCGGCTTCTTCCTCGGCACCGCGGTTCTATCGCTGACCATCATCCTCTTCGTCACGTTCCGTTCGCTCGGTTTCGAGATCGCCGCCGGCTGACCAATCCCCTCGCTTCGGTATATGATGCATCGAGCTCCGTGCGGGCGGTGCGCCGAGACCGAAAGGACTGTGACCCAATGAACCGACGACTCTCCGAACGAATCCTGAGCGATGTGATGTCCATGCCCACCGCGCCGTTTGCGGAAGAACACGTCTTGGACCACATTCGCGCGTTCGTCGGCAAGCGCAAGTCGTTGCGCCTGCGCGAAGACAAAGCCGGGAACCTACTCGTCCACTACGCACGCGGCACGGGCAAGCCCGCCCGCCCCGTCTGCCTGACCGCGCATGTCGATCATCCCGGTTTCGTGGCAGACCGGATGACCGGAGAGAAGACGCTGCGCGGCATTTGGCGCGGCGGTGTTCTGCCCGAATACTTCCCCGATGCGCGCGTGAGGTTCTTCGACGGCGATCGATGGATCAAGGGCACGGTACGTTCCATCAAGACAGCCAAACGTGGAGCGCGTACCGTCGTCAAGACCGCTTCCATCGATGTCAAGGACGCCGTCCCGCCGCAATGTCCGGGCATGTGGGATTTCCCCGACCCGGTCGTCAGGAACAACCGAATCTACACACGCGGGGCGGACGACCTGGCCGGCGCCGGCGCGATGCTGGCGTGCGCTCACGCCTTGGACGCAACCAAGCCCGACGGCGAGTGCTACTTCCTGTTCACCCGCGCGGAGGAGGTCGGCTTCGTCGGAGCGATGGCCGCGTGCAAGCTGAACACCATTCCCAAGCGCTGCGTCGTGGTAGCAGTCGAAACCAGTTCGGAACTGGCGCACGCCCGCATGGGCGACGGTCCCATCCTGCGCGTCGGCGACAAGGCGACCACGTTCACCTCCACCGCAACCGCTTTCGCTGGTGCTGTCGCGGCCGACCTGGATCGCAGCAAGAAGCGTTTCTGCTACCAGCGAAGACTCATGGACGGTGGCACGTGCGAGTCGTCCGCTTATTGCGCGTTGGGCTTCGATGCGACGGGCATCTGCCTGGCACTCGGGAACTACCACAACATGAACAAGCGCACCGGGAAGCTCGGCCCCGAGTACATCGACCTTAACGACTACGCCAATCTTGTGGCGTGGTTCATCGCCCTGGCGACCACCAAGCGTCGCTACACGGGGCGCGACGGAGATTTGCACAAGCTCCTCGACGGAATCCAGCGCGAACACAATCCGTTACTGTACGAGACCGCAGCGCGCTGAGGGTCGCATCACGGACGGCGTGTGTCAGCAAAACGAGTCGGGCTAGTCCGCAGAGACCACGGGCGGTTTGTACGTGACGACCAATTCATGCTTCCAGCCGTCGCCGGTGAAGCGACAGGTCGATGCCTGCGAGCTGTAGAAGTCGATCTTGGCGACAACCGGCGCGAGGCGGGCCAACAGTGTGAAGACCGTCCGGACCGGACGCAGTTCTTCGCTCGGTGGCAGGAAACCTCCGACGATTCCGAACATGCCGAACATCATGCCCAACTCTTCGCCCTTTTTGCGCCAGTCGGAGAACGATGTTCCGGAGATCGGCCCGTTCGGCGAGAGGCCTTCCGCTTGAAAACGCGCGTTCTTCCGAATGCTCGGGGCGTCGCCCCGGGCGACGGCGAGGCACCGATTCACGTCTCTCGGCTTGACGCCGATGACCAGCCAATCTTCATACATCCCGACCACCGGCTTGATCTGCATCATCACCATCATCGGGTGGTACACCGAGACGAATCCGTCGACCTCGACCTCCGGAGCGGGGTTGACCATCAACTGCTCGAAGCGCCTTCCAAGCCACGCCAGAGAGGTACTCACTTTCTCCCACGCCACCTTCGGGTCGCGGGTGCGGATCATTGTCACGCCCCCTTTCTGTCCGGGCATCGCGCCTGACAGGGTGACCGAAACGAACTCGCCGCTAAGCCAACTGAACAGATCGCGGTTGAGGTCAACCCCGAAGCCCTTCTGGATCCCGTCCCACGCGGCGATCCAACCCGGTCCCTCCGCGGGAATCTCCGTCCGAATGAACGCGATGGCGGTGTTGTACAACAATCCCACGTCGATCGCCGTCGACACGCTGAACGCGGCGGCGTTTTCCGGAACGAACCGATCGAAGCGTTTGAACATATTGCGTTCGGTCAGCGCTTTGACCAACGGCTTCGCCTTCGCCCCCGGCGAGAGCTTGGTGATGCCGGAGTGAACCTCCTGCAGCCCGTCGGTCCGCCTCGTCCAGATGGAGTAATCGATCGCGTTGAATTGCTCGAATGCCTTGAAGACGACGCCGCGCACCATCTTGACGTCCGGATCCCCACGTGCCTTGCGCAACGCAGTATTCAGGCAATCCTGAATCTGCGCAAAAAGCTGCGTCGCGCGGAAGTACTGCAGGAAGTCCTCGGGTGGATCGACCTCGGCGAGTGCTTCTTGAAAAGCCGGGTCCGCCACGATCGACCCCGCGGTACCTTTGCGATTCATCAGTTTCAGCATGTCGTCGAGCGCGCCCTTGCCGACGGCCGCCCCGATGATGTCCCCGCGCGAGAACATCTCGAACACCGCGCCGACGTTTCCGATGCAAAGTGACCAGACCTTGGCGCCATGCCGCTTGTCCTCGACCACTGCGCAGGCGTCCGTCGTGGATGCGATGGTCCTCATGAGCTTCACAAGCGACGCAGTGATCGCCGCGTGATCGGCCGGGTCGTTGCGGAAGAGGAACATGTAGGTCGGCATGGGAAGCGCGATTCGCTGACCCATGGCGAATTCACGTCGCCCGAGTTTGTCGATCCACGGGACGTTCGAGATCGCGTGCCACACCTTGTCCCACTTGGATTCGAATTCGGAACGTTGCTCGGGATCACGGATCTTCTCGGCGAACAACTGCCTGATGTCGCCGTCGATTCCCGAGCGTGCCGCCGCTTCGAATACCTTATCCCAATGCGCGCAGATGAAGTCGCGCTCCGGGTTACGAACTTCGTGAAGATACAACCAAACGTCCCCGGGAATGTACGCCCCGAGCGTGAACGTGTTGTCCCGCTCACCGCCGAGCACCGCCGTTGGCACCAACGCCAAAGCCAACGCGCACACCGTGCGCTTCCCTCGTGACATCTACACAACTCCGAGAACCGTTCTTCTACCGGCGGCACGAAGACGCGCCGGGCGACCACCGCGACACCCATCGCGGGCGCGCGTTGGGTCAGTACATACACGGTATCCAACCCATCGGGTAGTCTCCAGACAGGCGTTGTGGTTACTTGTCCGATCTTGTCATTGGGGTCATGCCCACGCAAGCGTGGCCACCCGACGAACCGCGTCTTGAAAAACCGTTCCGCTTTATTCCCTCGCGGCGGTCGCTATTATCACACTCGTATGAGGGTGGTCTCGCAGATAACGGACGACCCAGTCACGCAACGGCTGATCGATCGATTCGCCGGCCGCGCTGCGAATGACGCTCGCATCGGCGTGGGCATTTCCGGTCTGTGGGGATCGTCTGCGCCGGTTCTCGCCGCCACGCTCGCACGAACCCTGAATCGCACCCTCCTGTACGTGACGGCCCATCTGGACGAAGCCGACGAGATCCTCGACGACCTCGAGACCGCCACCGCGCGTAAGGGGGAACTCTTACCCGCGTGGGAGGCATTGCCCGGCGCGGGCTCTTCGAGCGGAGAGATACATGACGATCGCCTCCGACTCTGCGCCAAGCTGAGAGCAGAATCCCCCGCCTTCGTGGTCGCTCCGGTTCAGGCGCTGCTGCAACCGGTCCCCAGCCCCGAGGCACTCGAACGCAACACGTTGCACCTCAACGTCAATGATCGCCGTGAACCGGACCGAATCGCGGCTTGGCTGGTCGATCGCGGGTTTGAGAAACTCGACCGCGTCGAGGCCCCCGGCGATTTCGCGCGACGCGGCGACATCATCGACATCTACGCCCCCGACCGCGACGACCCCGTACGCATCGAGTTCCTCGACGAAACGGTCGAGGCCGTCCGTTCGTTCGACGTCATCACCCAACGATCCAAGACCACGTTGCACACATTGACCCTCACCGCGCTGCCGCACCGCCAACAACTGACCGACACCGACAAGGTGCCTTTCCCCGATTACCTTCCGGTTGACACCATGGTTGTTCTCGATCGACCAGCCGACCTTCAGGAGATCGGTTTCACTATCTGGAACCGTCTCAATCAGCCTGAGCAAATGATCCCGCCGCGACGACTCCTCGAACGGCTCGCCGGGTTCGATCAACTGCTGCTCACGCGCATCGGCGCGGCCGGCGGACCGGACGGTGACACGTTCCATTTCAACGTGCGCTCGCTCGCTCGTTTCGAAGGCAAAGCGGAAAACGCGGTCCGCGAGTTGTGCGAGTCCGCCGACACTCACCAGATCACGGTATTGTGCGCCAACGAGGGCGAACGCAGCCGGCTCGTCGAACTCATCCTCGAACACGCCGGCCGGGTGCCGCAGTCGATCGAGTGCGTCCTTGGAATGCTGCACCACGGTTTCGAGTGGCAGTCCGCCGGCGCGATCGTCGTCCCGCATCATGAAGTATTCCACAGAGCGCCGGGTCGAAAGCTGCGCCGCGCCCACGCCTCCCGCCCGATCGAGTCGGTCCTCGACCTTGTCCCCGGGGACCTCGTTGTGCATCTGTCGCACGGCATCGCGCGCTTCCGCGGCGTGAAGACCATGCGCAAACCCGGCTCCGAAAAGGTCGAGGAGTTTCTCACGCTGGAGTTCGCCGACGACGCCACGCTGCACGTGACGATGTCGCAGATCGACCTGATCCAGAAGTACGTCGGCGCGGCCGGCATCAAGCCGAACCTCTCCAAGCTCGGTGGAACACGGTGGAAAAACACGCGGGAGAAAGTCGACGACGCCGTGGGCGAACTCGCCGAGAGCCTGTTGCGCATCCAGGTCGCTCGCGAGCAGGACGAAGGCACCGCCTACCCGGCTGACACGCAATGGCAGCGCGAGTTCGAGGAGTCCTTCGCTTACGTCGACACCGAAGACCAGGTGATCGTCGGTGGTGAAATCAAGGGCGACCTCATGCGGTTGAAGCCGATGGACCGCCTGGTCTGCGGCGACGTCGGCTACGGCAAAACGGAACTCGCCATCCGCGCCGCCTTCAAGGTCGTCGAATACGGGCGTCAAGTTGCGGTACTCGTGCCGACCACCGTCCTGGCAGAACAGCACCACCGGACCTTCTCCGAGCGATTGGCCGAGTATCCGTTCACCGTCGGCTGCCTCTCGCGCTTCAAGACGTCCGCCGAGCAGAAGCAACTCGTCGACCAAGCCAAGAAAGGGCGGGTCGACATCCTGATCGGCACCCACCGCCTTCTTAGCAAGGACGTCGGGTTCGCGGACCTCGGAATGGTCATCATCGACGAGGAGCAACGCTTCGGCGTCGAGCACAAGGAGCGGCTCAAGACGCTCCGCGCCACGGTCGACGTGCTTTCTCTGTCTGCCACGCCGATCCCGCGAACGCTGCACATGGCGCTGGTCGGCATCCGCGACATCAGCGCCCTGCAGACGCCGCCGCTCGATCGGCGGGCGATCGTCTCACAGGTGACCAGCTACAGCAATGACGGAGTCCGAAACGCCATCCTCCGCGAGCTGAACCGCGACGGGCAGGTCTACTTCATTCACAACATCGTCCATTCGATTCAGACCGTCGCGGACGAGATCCGCAAACTCGTTCCCGAAGCGCGCATCATCGTCGGGCACGGGCAGATGAAGACCGGCGAACTCGAACGCGTCATGCGCGCCTTCGTCCACCGCAAAGCCGACATCCTGGTGGCCACCACCATCATCGAAAGCGGCATCGACATCCCCACCGTCAACACCATCTTCATCAACAACGCCGATCGATTCGGTCTGGCCGACCTGCACCAACTCCGCGGGCGCGTTGGCAGATCGTCCCATCGCGGTTACTGCTACTTTCTACTGCCCGCCGACCGCCCCGTCACTCCCAAGGCCGCCAAGCGCCTCAAAGCGATTGAAGAGTTCAGCGACCTCGGCGCCGGTTTCCGAATCGCCATGCGCGACCTTGAAATCCGCGGCGCGGGCAACCTCCTCGGCGGGGAGCAGAGCGGGCACATCGCGGCCGTCGGGTACGAGCTTTACTGCCAACTCCTCGAAAGCGCCGTCAACCGCGCCCAGGGCAAACCCGATGCCCGCCCGAAGCCGGTGCATCTGGAACTCAACATCCAGGCACACATCCCGCGTAGTTACATCGCGGCCGAGCAGACGCGCATCGACGTCTACCGGCGCATCAAGGCGTGCTACACGCCCGACGCGCTCACCCAGCTCGACACCGACCTGCGCGACGCCTTCGGCAAACCGCCCGACCCGGTCCAACGGCTGCTGGATCTCGCGGAGATTCGGATTCTCGCGGCGTCATGGCAGATCAAGACCGTCATTCTCAAGCCGCCGGACGTCATCTTCACCGTCGACGGCTTGAAGAATGTCCAGCAGCTTTTCGCCGACGCCCCTGGCTCCGTCCGCACGCCCGATCCGAAGACCGTCCACCTCCGGCTCCCGCCCGCGTACCTCGAACCCGAGTCTCTCCTTCCCATCCTTCGCCGACTCCTCACATCCCGAGTCGCGGTCTCCAAGTAACTCCGCCGATCATCGACCACCCGTGCCTTGGCTCACCGCATACCGGTTGCGGGTCCGCATTGCCCGCTCCCTGGCGGTCGCGTCTCGTTAAGTGGGTTGTGCAACCCGCAGCACGTCGGTTGGCGATGCACTGGTACTCCGACACGCCTGAATTGATGAGTCGACAGAGAAATGGGTGCCACTGGCGGCTTGTCCGCCAGTGTGATGAGCGGCAGCACTGGCAGCGAGCTGCCAGTGGCACCCATCAATACACGGTTGTCAGAGTACTAGTACCGCGCCGTGCTGGGCAGCATGAGTTCGTGCCGGCCGTATGGAAATACACCGCGGGTCATGATCCAACCATCGCCACCGAGGACGTGGGACTCGGCGGTCAGCGATGCGTCAAGCTGATCGGGGCTGAAGTAGACTTCCACGTGCTCGATCGGCGCGTCCACGCGGTCGACAATCTGTTGAAGCGCCGGGATTTGCGTCGCCACGACATCGTGCAGCCGCAGCGTGCCGTCGTCGACCTCGAAGCACAGGACCGCGTCCAGATCCTCCGCATAGCACAACGGCTCCGTCGCCTGATTGAACAGAAACACGTCGCGCTCGCGTACGACGCCAAGCCGCCGCGACGCCGGCGCGCGCTCAGCCAGCAACCGGTTCAACAGACGCAAGTCCTCCGCACGCATCAGGTCGAGCCGCCGCATCGCAAGCTCATTCGGTGCATCAACCGATCGACGAGCGGCTCCGAGGAACCGGCTTTCCTCCAAAAAGTGAAATCCAAACCGCTCGTACAGTTCACGATCCCCGCACAGCAAGATCGCCGCATACCGCTCGTCGCACCACGCCAGCACCTCCGTCATCACCGCACGAAAGTGCCCGCGACTGCGGTGCTCCGGATGTGTGCATACCGCGTGGACACCGCCCACCGGCATCTCGCGCCCATCCACGACCATGGGCATTTCCAGCACGCCGACATGCGCCAACACGTCACCGCCGTCAGCCAGCACGAACGGCGTGGAGATCCGATCCCACCGCACGTCGAATGCCTCGATCGCCCGCGCATGCGCCGACAGACCCGCGAAAGCGAGATCGAGCAGCGAAAACACGCGCTCCAGCAATCCGGGCTCGTCGGCGTAGCAACGGCGATAGCGCGCGCCACTCATGATTCAGCGGTCCCGAGACTCACTTGGCGCGCCAGTCGTCGGGCGGAGTCGGCGCGTTGTCGAGTATGCCGTCGATCCGCGCGCGCACTTCGGCGTCCAGCTTCTCGACCACGTCCAGCGCTTTCATGTTCTCGACCACTTGTTCAGGCCGAGACGCGCCGGTTATCACGGTGCTTACGTTCGGGTTCTTCAAGCACCACGCCAGCGCCAGTTGCGCCATGGTGCAGCCCAATTCCTTGGCCATCGGCGAGAGCTTCCGAACCTTCTCAATGCGACAGTTCGCCTCGTCGTTCAGCACGTGGTTTCGTAACCACTCGTAGTCCGGCAGCGACAGGCGACTCCCCTCCGGCACACCGTCGTTGTACTTGCCGGTCAGCAGCCCGCTGGCCAGCGGGCTCCAGATCGTCGTTCCGAGTCCGAACTCCGAATACAGGCGGGCATACTCCAGCTCGACCCGGTCACGATGAAACATGTGGTACTGCGGCTGCTCCATCGTCGGCGGGACGAGGTGCTCGCGCCGCGCGATCTCGAACGCCTGCCGAATCTGCTCCGCACTCCACTCGCTCGTTCCCCAGTAAAACGCCTTGCCCGAGTCAACGATGTGCGCCATGGCCCGCACCGTCTCTTCGATCGGCGTGTGCAGATCGGGTCGATGACAGTAGATCAGATCGACGTAGTCCATCTGCAATCGCTCGAGCGCCGCGTCCGTCCCCTCGACGATGTGCTTGCGCGACAACCCGCGATCGTTCGGTCCCGGTCCGCCCCAGAAGATCTTCGTGGAAACGACCAGATCGGACCGCTTCCACCCGACCTTCTTGATGACGTTGCCCATCATCGTCTCGGCCACGCCCTTGGCGTAGACCTCGGCGTTGTCGAAGAAGTTCACGCCGGCATCGTGCGCCGCCTTCATGCAGTCGGTGCAGACACCCTCGTCGACCTGATCGCCGAAGGTGACCCACGCCCCGAACGACAACGCGGATACCTGGAGACCCGACGACCCGAGATAACGATATTCCATGAAAAGGCACCTCCCCTGCGGAAAACGTCCAGTCGATAGCGCGCGCGCCCACGCCACACGGCACCGCGATGATACCCCCGCGGGTGGGGCATGCCCAGCGACGGGGGTGCATCCCGTTTCGGGTGGCATCGGTGAGTGCGTGGCTCGGCCAGGGCGGCGAACCGTGTCGTTGTCATTCCGAGGGTAGCGAGGAATCTGGCTGGAAGGACATTCCGGCTAGATTCCTCGCTGCGCTCGGAATGACAGGAGCTACTCGCGGACCACGTACCTATCCGTTGCTCGCCGCCGAGTGCAGGAATCGCCACCTTTTTTTTGGGATGCGCCCCAGCGGCACCGGTGAGAACGGCACACGTTGACTCCGCCGCCGGTTTTCGTCACGATGTGTCCCAAGCGGGTCCGGATTTCTCATACCGATGCCGATTAAGGCAAGCAGGAGATTGCAAGATGACCAGACGTATCAACGCGCCGTTCGGCGTAGCGACCCTCACACTGGCTCTGTTCGCCGGCGCGCAGGACGCCAAGGCCGAGACGTTCACCGTGGACGCCGTACACTCGACCGCGATCTTCGGTGTCCGGCACCAGGGCGCGGGCCGCTTCTATGGCCGATTCAACGACCTCAGCGGAACCATCACGCACGCGGAAGACGGCGACTCCGACCTGGTGATCGACCTGACCATCGCCGTCGGAAGCATCGACACCGGTAGCGACAAGCTGAACGGACACCTCAAGAGCCCCGATTTCTTCAACGAACGCGAATTCGCGACCATCACGTTCAAGAGCAAATCCGCAAAGAAGACCGGCGGGAGCATGTACGAGGTCAAGGGCGATCTCACCCTACACGGCGTAACCAAGAGCATCGCCGTGCCGCTCGAGTGGCTCGGCACCGCCAGCGGTCGGCGCGGCAAGAAATGCGGCTTCGAAACGCACCTCACGCTCAAGCGCAGCGACTTCGGTATGAGCTATGGCGTCGAGGGCGGCATGCTCGGTGACGAAGTCAAGATCACCGTCGCGCTGGAAGCCGGCGCCGGCGGGGACGATCGCGGTGCACAGAACGATGCCGGAACCGGGCTCCCCGGGCGGTTGGCCCAACGTGACAAGAACGGCGACGGCAAGATCCAGAAATCAGAAGCACCTGAACGAATGAAGCAGTCTTTCGACGAGATCGACGCGAACAAGGACGGAGGCATCGATGCCGAGGAACTGCGTGCGTCCCGCGGTCGCTTCGGTCGCGGAGGTCGCAACAGGGAACTCTAGCGGCGTGTTTCACAAATCGTGCGACTGCGAGTTCCCC